>CAIXTG010000155.1 GCA_903922325.1 uncultured Actinomycetes bacterium | reverse complement strand
TCCAATCGGTGCACCGATTGTTCTTTCTGATGAGGGCTACCAAGGTGTCGCGGCCCTTTTAAAGGGTTATCACGAAAGTGGCCGACTAGAAGTTCGCTTTGTTGAAGCAACTAATACCGCTGCAGTTCTAGAGGCGGCTAAAGGGGCCGCGCTTCTTTGGTTGGAATCACCGACTAATCCAGCTCTAGAAAACGTTGACTTGAAAACAATTATTGCTGGTGCCAAGAAGTTAGGTGTTGGCGTTGCAGTTGATAACACTTTGGCCACACCGCTAACACAGAAACCACTTGAATTCGGAGCCGATTTTGTTATGCACTCTGTGACTAAATACTTTGCAGGACATAGCGACATAATCTTGGGTTCAGTTTCAACTAATGATCCAGCTCTTTATAAGCGTTTAGGTGATGTCCGTAAATTAAGTGGCGCGATTCCTGGCCCTTTCGAAGTTTGGTTAGCACTGCGCGGAATCCGTACTTTCCCGCTTCGTTTCAGAGCGGCTGAAGCCAATGCTAAAGAACTCGCTAAGCGGTTGGCTGGGCACGCTAAGGTGAGCAAAGTTCGCTACCCAGGCTTCGGCGGCATGATTTCATTTGAATTAACCTGTGATGCTGCCGGCACAGATCTCGTTACCCAGAGCGCAAAGGTCATTACCAACACGACTAGCCTCGGCGGTATTGAATCTATGTGGGAACGACGTCGTCGATGGGCGACTGAGAGCCACAAGATCTCAGAGTCCTTGATCAGATTCTCAGTGGGCTGCGAAGATGTCGATGATTTATGGGATGACATCACGGCTTCATTAGACAAAATTTAACTAATTGGAGTATTTTTAACTTATGTTAAAAGCAATTAAGCGATTCGTCGGAGTTGTCGGCGTAGCTCTATTGGCTTTTCGTGCCATCGGTTCATTTCTCTCTTGGGTAGATAAGCAAGATGAGACGCAAGTCGATGCCTGGATCGATGAAGAAGAATCTGAAGTCGCTTAATTGAGCCAGGAATATGTTGCTGGAAGTTGCAACATTGGCAATGGCGAAGTTCGCCGCCGCCAAGTTGTCGCACTCGTTGGCGCAGTAATCTCAATTACATCTTTAGTCGGGCTACTCAGTTCCGATGCCGCACGAAGTGCCCGTTTTTCGCTTTTCATTCCGTTAATGGTTTTTGCAATCGGATTTATTCAATCTCGTAAGAAATTTTGTTTAGCTTATGGATTTATGGGGACCTTTAATTTTGGCAAGTTAGGGCAGATCTCCCGAGTTTCAGATCCAATTTCCAAGAAAGCAGATCGCAAGACAGCGCTAACAATTTTGGCACAGTCAACTGCACTGGCCCTAGGGTTAACGCTCGCCACATTTGCACTGCCGCTCTAGTACTTCCATTGCACGCTACTTAGTGCCACAGTAGATACATGGAAATTATCATTCAGTTGAGAAATGCCCAGGTTGCCGAAGATTTCAAAGGAATTGTTAACGAGAAACTTAAAGCGTTATCAAGATTTAATGTAAAAATTGACCGCGTCGAAGTCGAAGTTATTGAAGAGAAAAACCCGCGTCAAGGTAAACACGATCACAAAGTAGTTATTACTTCTCGTGGTGCTGGACCACTATTGCGCGCTGAAGCCGCTGAATTTAATGGTGTAGCAGCATTTGATAAAGCTATTGCCAGCTTTGAACTACAGATTCGCAAAGTTCACGAACGCGCTAAAGAGCACGGCCGTGACACTCTGCGTGATCGCGCAGTAGATTTAAATAATCTCTGAGCCGTCCTTACGAGTAGCAGTGAGACTTGCTACAGCGGTAATCAAAAGCGTTGCGACAATTACGCCCAGACTAAATTCAATTGTTACGTGAGGCACTTCGATGCCGGCAATCTCGTGAATCCCTACGCCGTGGAATGCTTCAAAGAACATTTTGACGCCGATAAATGCCAAGATAATTGAAAGACCTTTTGAGAGAAATACCAATCTCTTGAGTAGTCCTTGTAATAGGAAATAGAGCTGACGCAGTCCCATCAGGGCAAAAATATTTGCAGTAACGACAATGTAAGGATCTTTAGTAATTCCGAAAATAGCCGGAATTGAATCAAGCGCAAAGACCAAGTCGGTTACACCGAGGGTAATCAAGGCGATAGTGAAAGAGCTCGCACCCTTTGAACGCATGAATTTAACAATACGACTATCTTCGGGCTCTTCTTCCTTACCGTCTTCTCGTAAGAGTTGATATGCGGTGTAGATCAAGAAAGCGCCGAAGATAAAGAAAGCACTTGAGAATCGAGTAATAATCGCGGTGCCGGCAGCAATAAAAATTCCACGCAAGACCAGCGCAATAATAATTCCTAAGAGCAAGACAAGTTGTTGCTTTGTCTTTTCAATCTGCAGGCGACTTAAAATGATTACGAATACAAAGATGTTATCAACCGAGAGGGCGTACTCAGTTAGCCAGCCGGCAAAGAACTCTTTTTGAGCGGTCTCACTTGGAGTCCAGTTAGGCATGAAGTAACCAAAGGCGATAGCTGCGGATACGTATACAAAAGTCCAGATAGCAGCTTCAGCCATACTGGTCTCTTTGTTGCGGCGTAAGATTGCCAAAATTAAGTCAAAGGCAATTACTGCTGAAAGAATGCCAATAGTTACTAGCCAAGTCGTAGTCGATTCCATGGCGCAACTTTACATATGGCGGGGAATTCTTACCTCTTAAACCAGATGGCACGCCCAGATATGAGTTCTACCTCACCATTTTCACAGGTTGGCGCACCACTGGAAGAAATAATTATTTCACTTGCCGGAAGTTTTACTGATTTATCGTCAGAGTTTAAATAGACCTCAATACCGGCGCGAGAAAAGCCCAGTATTCCTTGATCTATTTTGCTGACATCCCAACTGAAATCATTGGTGCCACTGAAAAGTTTGGCTCGCTCGGAAAGTGCTTTCTTATAGAGCGATAACGGACTTTCAGAATTTGAACTCTGAATTTCTACCGTTAGTTCATTCCATGTTGCCGGCAGAGGTAGCCATGGTTTTCCAGATGAGAAACCAAATGGAGTTTCTTGACCAGACCAAGGCATTGGTACTCGGGCGCCATCGCGACCTTTAGTTTCACCGTTGGTGCGAAGAAATGAGGGATCTTGGCGATCGTTATCAGCTAACTCAGCATCTGGCAGGCCAAGTTCTTGACCGTTATAAACATAACAAGAACCGGGTAGCCCGAATAGGAATAAGGCTAAAGCGCGAGATTCTTCAGCACCAATTCGTGATGCAACCCTTGGTGAATCATGATTGCTGATTGCCCAAGTTGGGTATGCGCCCACATCTTTGAGCATTTCTATCGTGTTGTTTATTAATCTAAATAATATTTTGGCATCGAAAGGTGCGATCAATAAATCAAAGTTAAAAATCTGATGTAGTTCATCGGGGCGAACATATGCAACACCATTTACCGGGGGATGAACCCAAGCTTCGGCAACTGCCATGATTGGTTTTTCAAATGAATCAAAGTGTTTTCGCCAACTTCGGTAAATCTCGTGAACGCCAGCGCGATCAAAATATGGAACTGAAGCCAGCAGACTTTCGCGCTTACTAATTTCCATATCAACATCTATGCGAAGCGCATCGGATAGTCCTTTTGGATCATGGTGATCAGTCAAAATGTTTTCTTTTGCTAAGCCGTGCGCAACATCAATGCGGAAACCATCGGCTCCCATCTTGACCCAGAACGAAATTGTTTCTTTAAAGTCTGCATCAACTTCGGGATTCTCCCAATTTAAATCAGGTTGTGATGAATCAAAGAGATGTAGGTAGTACTGACCATCTGCCACTTGGGTCCAAGCTGGCCCACCGAATAGTGAGATCCAGTTATTTGGCGGAGTTCCATCAGCTTTGGCATCATGGAAATGAAAACGTGCTCGTTCCTTAGAGCCAGGGCCAGCAATTAGTGCAGCTTTAAACCATTCATGTTCAGAAGAAAAATGATTAGGCACAATATCGACTAGAACTTTTAACCCAAGATCATGAGCTTTATTAATCATTAACTTTGCATCAGCCAAATTTCCAAAGCGTGGGTCAACGTCACGTGGATCTGCAACGTCATAACCACCATCTTTATTTGGCGAGGTATAAAAAGGGCTCAACCAAATTGCATCGACACCCAGATCGGCTACATATTGGAGTTTCTGCGTGATGCCAGGCAGATCGCCTTCGCCATCGCCATTGCTATCGAAAAATGAGCGAGGGTAGATCTGATAAATAACGGCCTCTTGCCACCATTTGCTATCGGTCGTGGTGGGCGAAGTCATGGCGTAAACCTAACTTTTGGCTACTTCGTCATCAAAGCAAGGCGGAAATGTAACGCGGGTGCTTAATCTCAGATTCATAACGATTATTACTGATCACTCGATCAATTCGCTTAAGTTAGGATATGCCCATGTCTAAGGTCTTAGCCTCACTTCCAGTTGGCCAACGAGTCGGAATCGCCTTTTCTGGCGGTCTTGATACATCAGTAGCTGTTGCCTGGATGCGCGCAAAAGGTGCAGTGCCTTGCACCTACACCGCTGACCTTGGTCAATATGACGAACCGGATATTGATTCAGTTCCAGATCGCGCCAAAGAATACGGCGCCGAAATTTCACGATTAGTTGATTGCAAGACCGCGCTAGTTGAAGAAGGTTTAGCAGCAATTGCTTGCGGCGCTTTTCATATTCGTT
>CAIXTG010000154.1 GCA_903922325.1 uncultured Actinomycetes bacterium | reverse complement strand
TGCAGCAGTGCCAATTCTAATTCTGGGTGCGTGGTCGTTTAAAGTTCGCTGATTTGACATACCCCTAGGGGTATAGGTAGATTCTCCTTATCTACTAAATCGAAGGAGATTTATATGTGTTCACGCGTAACTTGCGGAGTTTGTAAGAAAGCCACTTGGTCTGGCTGTGGCGAACATATAGAAGAAGCGCTAGCGGGCGTTGCAGAAGCCGATCGTTGTAGTTGCTAATGGCCGCCAAGAAGGCAACTCATATTTTGGCTGACCAAGATCAAGTCGATGCCATCTCAAAGCGCATCAAACGTGCCCAGGGTCAACTTGGTGCTGTTGCGCGGATGTTAGAAGAGGGTCGTAATTGCGATGAGATTGTTATTCAAATGTCAGCAGTATCTAAGGCGGTAAACACCGCAGCATTTACTTTGATATCTGCCAGCTTAAAAGAATGTCTGATTGAAGGTAAAACAAATCAAGATGCCGTTACCGAGCGTCTGCAAAAACTCTTCTTGACCCTAGCTTAAGGAATCACAATGAAGAAAGTAGTTACCTTAATAATTGCTGCAGCACTGGCTTTAAGTGGTTGTTCTTCAACATCATCGCCATCAGTAGAACACCTAAACTCAGCGGCATTTGCTGAAAAAATTGTTGAAACAGATGTAGTGATCCTTGATGTTCGAACACCGGGTGAGTTTTCAGAAGATCATATAAAAGGAGCAATAAATATTGATGTCGAGGGTGCTTCCTTCGATTCGGAAATTGCGAATCTAGATAAGACTAAGTCATATGCTGTGTATTGCCGAAGTGGACGTCGTTCAATTATCGCAGTGGACAAGATGGCAAATGCTGGATTTGATTTACTCTTTAATTTAGAAAACGGTATCAATGATTGGATAGCAAACGGCTTGTCGTTGGTGACATCATGACTCGCATAGTTGTTATCGGTGGCGTAGCTGGCGGCATGTCAGCTGCAACTCGCCTTCGTCGCTTAGATGCAAGCGCTGAGATTGTAGTAATCGAGAAGAGCGGGCACGTTTCATATGCGAACTGCGGTCTGCCTTATTACGTTGGTGGCGTGATCGAAGAAGAAAGTGATTTGCTTCTTCAAACTCCGGCAAGTCTGCACGCGCGATTCCGCTTAGATGTTCGAATTTTGAGTGAAGTGACTTCTATTTCACGCGCCGACAAAAAGGTTTCCGTAAAGAACCTTCTAACTGGTCAAGAGTATGAAATCAGTTATGACAAGTTGATTCTGAGTCCGGGTGCATCGCCAATCGTGCCCCCAATTCCAGGTGTCGAAAGAGCTCTAACTCTTAGAACTGTCGAAGATGTCGAGCGCATTGTTGCTCGAGTAGATCAAAAGCCAAGCAGCGCAGTTGTAATTGGTGGCGGCTTTATCGGAGTAGAGATCGCTGAAAACTTAATCCATAATGGGATTGAGACATCAATTGATGAATCTGCACCACAAGTATTGGCTCCACTAGATAGCGAGATGGCCTCATTTGTTCATACCGAACTTACTCTCAATGG
>CAIXTG010000153.1 GCA_903922325.1 uncultured Actinomycetes bacterium | reverse complement strand
AGGCCGAGCAATTGCAGCAGTATTTATCGAAATTTTGTCCGCACCTGCACGTAGTAAATTATTTACATCAGCCACACTTCGAATGCCGCCACCGACAGTTAGCGGAATAAAGACTTGTTCAGCTGTACGAGCCACTACATCAAGAGTTGTCGCACGATTCATGTTGCTAGCTGAAATATCTAAGAAAGTTAATTCGTCAACGCCCTCTAAGTTATAAACTTTTGCCATTTCAACCGGGTCGCCAGCATCTACTAAATCGGTGAAATTAACGCCTTTTACAACTCGACCATCTGTTACATCGAGACACGCGATAACTCGACTAGCTAAAGTCATCTAGTTCAACTCGCCATTTGCAACTGCTAAAGCTTCGGGCAGAGTGAAAGCGCCTGCATAAAGCGCTTTACCAACAATGGAACCTTCGACCCCGATCTCAACTAGTTGAGCAATTGCCGCGATATCTGCCAGGGATGAAACACCACCACTAGCAACAACCGGAGCTTTGGTTGCAGCGCAAACTGATTTTAGTAATTCCAGATTGGGCCCAGTTAAAGTGCCATCTTTTGCCACATCAGTAACGATGTAACGTGAACATCCATCGCGATCAAGTCGTTGAATTGTTTCAAAAAGTTCGCCGCCCTCTTTAGTCCAGCCACGAGCAGCCAGAGTCGTACCGCGCACATCAAGACCAACTGCGATGCGATCGCCATATTGTTTAATAACTTTAGCTGTCCACTCGGGATCTTCAAGAGCGGCAGTTCCTAAGTTAACGCGGGTGCAACCAGTAGCTAAGGCACGCTTTAACGATTCATCATCACGAATTCCGCCCGAAAGTTCGACTTTAATGTCTAGTGCTGCAACTACTTCGGCCAATAGCGTTGCATTGCTGCCCCGGCCAAATGCGGCATCGAGATCAACCAAGTGCAACCATTCAGCGCCAGCTGCTTGAAATTCAAGAGCAACTTCAAGTGGTGCGCCATAAATACTTTCTTTATCAAGTGCGCCCTGAACTAAGCGAACTGCGCGACCATCTTTAACATCGACGGCAGGTAGAAGTTCTAGTTTTTTCACAGGCTCTTACTCCAGTTCGCAATCAATTTGAGTCCGGCGTTGCCAGATTTTTCCGGATGAAACTGTGTTGCCGTTAGCGCGCCATCTTCAACTGCCGCCAAAAAAGGTTCGCCGTACTCAGACCAAGCCTGATATTGCCCAACTGGCGCAGTTGCTGCATAAGAATGCACAAAATAAAAACTTTCATTTTCGACCCCGGCAAAAATTGCCGAACCTGGAGTTGTCGAAACAGTATTCCAACCCATGTGCGGCAAGATGGGGGCGTTTAATTTCTTAACCATGCCTCGCCAAATTCCGACGCCTTGGTGTGCACCATTTTCAGCATGCTCTAGCCCGCTCTCAAAAAGTATTTGCATGCCGATGCAGATACCTAAAGTTGGGCGACCGAGTGCAACACGTTCGCGTGCAATTTCATCACCGTTCACACTCTTAAGTCCGCTCATGCAGGCAGCAAATGCGCCAACCCCCGGAATTACCAAACCAGTTGCTTCGAGCGCAATTCTGCGATCAGCAGTTACAACGACATCATGACCGGAAGTCGCAAATGCACGTTCTGCTGAACGAAGATTTCCGGAACCGTAATCAAGAATTGCAATCAATGATGACCTACAACGAACCCTTAGTTGATGGAATTCCAGAGACGCGACCATCTAGTGAAACCGCATCACGCAAGGCACGCGCTACAGCCTTAAATTGCGCTTCGAAAACGTGGTGTGCATTGCGTCCTTCGAGGACTCGGATGTGAAGTGCGATGTGCGCTTCTGCCACGATTGACTCCCAGATATGTTTTCCAAGAGTTGTATCGAAAGTACCAATTAACTCAACGATCTCTGGTTGACGATGTACTAAATATGGGCGACCAGAGAGATCAACAGCTGCTTGAACCAATACTTCATCAAGTGGAACCATCGCATCACCGAAGCGACGAATGCCAGCTTTATCGCCAAGTGCTTCACGAAGTGCCTGGCCAAAAGCAAGTGATGTGTCTTCGACTGTGTGGTGTGAATCAACATCAACATCGCCGGTGGTTTTAACCGTTAAATTAAAGCCAGAGTGCTTACCCAATTGCGAGAGCATGTGATCAAAAAATGGCACACCAGTATCAACGCTGATTGAACCATCGCCATCTAAATTTAATTCGACGAGGACATGAGATTCCTTAGTCTTTCGTTCGACTCGGGCAGTTCTCATTCACTGATCTCCTTCTGCTAGTACTTCGGTGAGGGCCGTTAGAAATGCTTGATTTTCGGCGGCAGTGCCGATGGTGACGCGAAGTTGACCTAATAATCCCACATCTCGAATCAAGATGCCGCGATCTAGCAACTTCTGCCAGATCTGATCTGCCGGTTGGTTAAAGCCCCCAAATAGTAAGAAATTAGCCGCACTCGGCGTGATAGCTAAACCTAAATTTGTTAATCCAGCTTGCACAACCTCGCGCTGGGCAATCAAAGTGTCAACACCTGCTAAAAGTTCATCTGCAAACGAAAGTGCTACTTCAGCAACTGCTTGTGTGATGGCACTTAAGTGATATGGCAAGCGGACTAGTTGTAGCGCATCGATCACTGCAGGATCTGCAATTAAATAACCTAGACGAGCGCCAGCAAAAGCGAAGGCTTTACTCATGGTACGGATAACAATCACATTCGGATATTGCGCAATTAAAGTCACTGCCGAAGCCTCGCTCGAGAATTCGGCGTAAGCCTCATCTACTACGAGTAAGCCACCAACAGAAGCAGTCGCTTTTGCCAACTCCACGATTTCAGAAATCTTTACTACTGAGCCAGTTGGATTATTTGGCGTAGTGATAAAAGTCAGGGTTGGCTTACTAGTTAAAACTTGCTGAGACGCAACGGTTACATCGAGTGAATGATCATCTCGGCGCTTTCCCTCTAGCCAATTAACTGAAGTCACTTTGGCAATTAACGGGTGCATTGAATAGGAGGGAGTAAAACCAAGTGCGCTTTCGCGACCAAAAGCTAGAAAAATAGATTGGATAATTTCATTGCTGCCATTTGCAGCCCAGAGATTGGCCACGTCGAAAAAAATGCCCGTCTGAGCGGTTATGTACTTAGCTAATCCGGCACGCAATGCAATTGCATCGCGATCTGGATATCGATTAAGAGTCGCGCTCACTTCGGCTACGCGTTTGGTTATTGCCGCAACAAGAGCAGTAGATGGTGCAAACGGATTTTCATTGGTATTTAGCTGAGCACTTGCCGCAACTTGTGGCGCCCCATATGGCGACATTGGTTTAAGCGGTTCGCGAAGCGGCAGCCAATCTGGCCAATTATTGGTATTACTCATAATTGTTCCAGTCGCGCGGTCATAGCTTCGCCGTGTGCAGGTAAATCTTCAGAGTTTGCTAGCGTCACAACAGTTGGAACCAGATCAAGGAAAGACTCTTGATTGTAGGAAACAAAGTGCAAGCCGCGTAAGAAAGTTTGTACGGATAAACCACTTGAATGACAGGCGCAACCGCCAGTTGGCAGAACGTGGTTTGAGCCAGCTGCGTAGTCTCCTAGTGACACTGGTGTGAATCGGCCGATGAAAACTGCGCCAGCATTGCGAATATGTTCGGCATCGCTGGCTGCATTTTTAGTTTGAATCTCTAAGTGTTCGGCTGCATATGCGTTAACGACTGCTAGGCCTTGTGCGATCGAATCAACTAAAACAATTGCGGATTGGATGCCCGAAAGTGCCGTGGTTATTCGATCACTATGTTTCGTTGCTGCAACACGATTCTTTAGTTCGCCTTGAACCGCAATTGCGAGTTCGCTTGAAGTTGTAACAAGTACCGCTGCAGCAATTGGATCGTGTTCGGCTTGGCTAATTAGATCTGCTGCAACGTCGCTAGCAAATGCACTTTCATCGGCCAAAATTGCAATTTCAGTTGGACCGGCTTCAGAGTCGATGCCAATCACACCGCGAAGCGCTCGTTTCGCAGCAGCAACATAAATATTTCCGGGCCCAGTTACTAAGTCGCACTTTTCGCAGAAACCATCAATTCCATAAGCAAATAGCGCTATCGCTTGGGCTCCCCCGACTGCATAAACTTCGGTGATGCCAAGTAATGCGCAAGTTGCCAAAATAGTTGGGTGTGGAAGTCCGCCAAATTCTTTTTGTGGCGGGGATGCAACAGCGATACTCGAAACTTTTGCAATTTGTGCGGGAACTACATTCATCATGACGCTGCTTGGATAAACCGCACGGCCGCCAGGAACATATAACCCGACCCGATCAACTGGAATCCATTTTTCGGTAACGGTTCCGCCGTCAACAACTTGTACCGTCTTGACACTACGCACTTGATCTTCGTGAACTTTTCGGACTCTTGAAATTGAAAGCTCGAGCGCCTTGCGAATTGCTGGATCTAGTTCGGCAAGTGCTTGGTCTAGAGCTGCCTGCGGAACTCGAATCTGAGCTGGCTTTACACCATCGAATTCTTGCGCCAATTCACGCAAGGTTTCTTCAGAACCTGTTTTAACTCGCTCAAGTATCGGTGCAATTGCAACCATGGCAGTTTCGACATCTAACCGAGCGCGCGGAATCTCGCGGTTAATCTCCGCTTTACTTAATTTGCGACCACGCAGATCGAGGGTTCGAATCACAGCCCTATTCTACTTATAAGGGCTATACGTTCTGCAGACAATTAGCGCCAAGGATTGCTTTGAGATCAGCGCTCAAACTTGGTGACGAAGTGACCTTAAATTCGAGCTTCATGACCGTGTTACCAGTGGGTTCTTCTAATTGCAGATGAACTTCGCGTTTGCCCGGATGAGTACGCAAGATCTCTTTAAGTCGATCGACAATTGGTGGCGTGCATTGGGCCACTGGCATGGAGATTAACAATGGACCAGCTGGCCCTTGCGTAATATCTGGAAACGTTACTTCAAGGGCAGTGAAGCGAAGTTTATCTTCGCGGCGATCTACTCGGCCGCGAATAAGCGCAACTCGATCTGTCGTTAAGGTCAGCGCATATTGATTGTAAGTATTTGAGAAGAATAAAACTTCGAGGGCGCCTTCGAGATCTTCGATATTTACCACTGCCCAGTTCGAACCCGTTTTTGTGATTTTGCGAGTGATTCCAGTGATTAAACCGCCGATCGTCACAATCTGCTCGTGATCGCCACCTTCATCGATTAACTCGGAAATTGATTTGGAAACGTTGGCTCGCAGAATATGTTCGACACCTAGAAGCGGGTGATCAGAAACATAGAGCCCTAACATTTCGCGTTCGTAACTTAAGAGCAGTGCTTTATCCCACTCGCCAGTTGGCACTTCTACTTCCATGGTTGCAACTGATGTGATGCTATCGCCGCCAAATAAATCGAACTGACCAATCGCTTCAGCGCGCTTGCTCTCAATTACTGAGTCAATTGCTTCGAGATGAACGCTCATTAAACCTTTGCGTGATTCGCCCAGTGAGTCAAAAGCACCAGCTTTAATTAAAGATTCGATGGTTTTCTTGTTGCAAACTTGAGCATCAACTTTGGCCAAGAAATCACCGAATGAAGTGAAGCGTCCTTTAGCTTCGCGCGCTGCCTTGATGGATGCGACAACACCTTCGCCAACATTGCGAATCGCAGCTAACCCAAAGCGGATATCAATTCCGCGTGGGGTGTACTCGGCATCTGATTCGTTGACATCTGGTGGTAGAACTTTGCTGCCCATGCGGCGACATTCTGACAAATAGAGGGCAGATTTATCTTTGTCATCACGCACACTGGTTAAAAGTGCTGCCATATATTCGGCTGGGTAATTCGCTTTTAAATAACCAGTCCAATACGAGACCATGCCATAACCAGCGCTATGTGCTCGGTTGAATGCGTAATCCGAGAACGGAATTAGGACGTCCCAAAGACGCTTGATTGCGGCAGCCGAGAAACCATTTTCGCGCATGCCACTTTCGAAGTGAACATACTCTTTATCTAGAACATCACGATTCTTCTTACCCATTGCCTTACGCAATAGATCTGCACGACCAAGTGAGAAACCCGCAACTTTCTGGGCAATCGCCATAACTTGCTCTTGATAAACAATAAGCCCGTAGGTATCACCCAGAATATCTTCGAGTGGTTTTTCCAGTTCAGCATGAATTGGCTCAACCGGTTTACGTTTATTTTTACGATCGGCGTAGTTGTTATGTGCGTTTTCACCCATTGGACCTGGGCGGTACAACGCAATTACCGCGGAAATATCTGCAAACGAATCTGGTGCCAAACTCTTAAGTAGTGCACGCATTGGCCCACCATCAAGCTGAAACACACCCAAGGTGTCGCCGCGCGCAAGTAATTCATAAGTTTTCTTATCATCAAGTTTTAGGGTTTCAAGGACGACTTCTTCGCCACGGTTAGCTTTGATATTAAGTAAACAATCATCGAGAACTGAAAGGTTACGTAGTCCTAAGAAGTCCATCTTTAATAGACCAGTGGCTTCGCAAGCACCCATATCGAATTGCGTGATAATCGCACCATCAGCTTCGCGGCGATGAATTGGAATTACATCGAGCAATGGCTGGGCAGAGAGAATCACGCCAGCAGCGTGGACTCCCCACTGTCGCTTGAGTCCTTCGAGACCACGGGCAGTATCTACAACTACTTTGCTATCGGGGTCAGTTTCATAAAGTTGGCGGAATTCATTTGCTTCGCCGTAACGATCATCTTGTGGGTTAAATACGCCACCTAGAGAAATATCTTTACCCATTACAGCTGGTGGCAAAGCTTTAGTTAATCGTTCACCGATTGCATATGGATAGCCGAGAACTCGAGTTGAATCTTTAATTGCTTGTTTCGATTTGATGGTGCCGTAAGTAATGATCTGGGCAACGCGATCTTCGCCATATTTTGTGGTGGCGTAACGGATCATCTCGCTGCGACGACGTTCATCGAAGTCCAGGTCGATATCTGGCATCGAGATACGTTCTGGATTTAGGAATCGCTCGAACAACAGACCATGTTCAATTGGATCAAGCCCGGTAATACCTAGCGCGTAAGCAACCAAGGAACCAGCTGCCGAACCTCGACCAGGACCAACTCGAATCCCTTGGCTTTGTGCATGTGAAACTAAGTCGGCAACTACCAAGAAGTAGCCAGGAAAACCCATTTTGTTCATAACTTCAAGTTCATAATTTAAACGTTCGGAATATGCCGCAGGAACTTCGCCATCTAGCCGACGCGATAATCCTGCTTGAGATTCCTTAACCAACCAAGTTACTTCAGTTTCGCCAGCTGGAACTGGGAACACTGGCATCAAATTTTCGTTCTCACGTAATTTCACATCGCAGCGCGAAGCGATCAGCAAAGTGTTATCGCAGGCTTCGGGCAACTCTTTAAAGAGTTCGCGCATCTCAGCGGGTGTCTTTAAATAAAACTCATCGTTATCAAACTTAAAACGTTTTGGATCAGCCAGGGTTGAACCAGATTGCACGCAGAGCAGCGCTTCGTGCGATTTAGCATCAGCTTTAGCGGTGTAGTGCAGATCGTTAGTTGCTAGTAGTGGCAACTTTAGATCTTTCGCTAACTTCATGAGATCGGCTTTAACCCGTGTTTCAATTTCGATGCCATGATCCATCAATTCGAGGTAGAAATTATTGGCACCAAAAATATCTCGGTAATCACTTGCTGCACGTAGCGCCTCTTTATACGCACCCATACGTAGTCGAGTTTGAATCTCGCCGCCTGGGCAGCCAGTGGTTGCAATAATTCCTTCGGCGTACTTTGAAAGTAACTCACGATCCATACGTGGTTTGTAGTAGAAACCTTCAAGGGAAGCCAACGAAGATAACCGGAAAAGATTTGCTAGACCAACATTGTTTTCGGCCAGCATTGTCATGTGGGTATATGCGCCGCCACCTGAAACATCATCTTCGCCACCATCGGCCCACTTAACTCGACTCTTATTAAATCTAGATTCGGGTGCTACGTAAGCTTCAATTCCGATGATTGGTTTAATGCCCGCTTTAGTTGCTTGCTTATAAAAATCAAAAGCACCGAAAACGTTTCCGTGATCGGTCATTGCAATTGCTGGCATTTCTTGCTGAGCTGCTGCTTGAACTAATTCGCCAACGCGCGCCGCACCATCGAGCATCGAGTACTCGGTATGTACGTGTAGATGAACGAATGAGTCAGACATTTAGCGAGAGATCTTCTTTCTTAAAAGCCGATGATTATGGAAGAACCGCATCGCTGAGTAGCCCCAGCGAAGTTTGTAGGTCACTTGGATAAGGTGCCTTGAACGACATTGGTGCCCCAGTAATCGGGTGGGCAAATCGTAGTTCTAAGGCATGGAGCCAAGGTCGCGCCATGCCTAGGCTTTTGGCTAATACTGGGTCTGCGCCATAAGTGGTATCGCCAACTAGCGGGTGATGGAGCGCTGAGAAGTGAACTCGAATCTGATGCGTGCGGCCAGTCTCGAGTTCTACTTGAACTAGTGAAACTGATCGATAATATTCAATAACTTCGTAGTGAGTAATACTGATCTTGCCATTAGCAACTACACCAAATCGATGATCTTCTTTTGGGTGACGATCAATTGGTGCATCAATGGTGCCACTAG
The DNA here is from genome assembly GCA_903922325.1 of uncultured Actinomycetes bacterium. Lineage (GTDB taxonomy): Bacteria > Actinomycetota > Actinomycetes > Nanopelagicales > Nanopelagicaceae > Planktophila. The sequence goes on along the minus strand of CAIXTG010000153.1, from coordinate 4,233 downwards.
AAGGATCAATGTGACCCTGAATCAGAGCATGATAAATCTTTTCAACAGTGCGATCACGGAACGCATCCTTTAACACGTGATAAGCCTGATCAGATTTCGCAACCACCATTAATCCAGATGTTCCAACGTCAAGGCGATGAACAATGCCCGCGCGTTCGGCTGGCCCAGTTGTAGTAATTGTGTAACCAGCTGCAGTTAGTGCGCCGACTACAGTCGGACCTGTCCAACCAGGGCTTGGATGTGCGGCGCAACCAACTGGTTTATCAATGACCACAATTGCATCGTCATCGTAAATAACGGTTAGACCTTCAATTGGGGTCAATGGAATTGGATCCGGATTTAGCGGTGCTGGTAAAAGAACTTCAATAATTTGGCCAGCTTCAACTCGTTCAGATTTTTGAAGTGCGCGGCCATCGGTAGTGATGTCACCATCTTCTAGAAGTCGCACAACTGCAGTGCGAGATAAACCCAAGACGCGAGTTAGTGCGCTATCAATGCGTTCACCAGCGACGCCTTCAGGAACAGCCAAAGTCCGCAGTTCGCGATTAACTCTACTTTGCGACATTTACTGGCCCAACATTTCTAATTGTTAACACTATTGCTAGGAACGCAGCAACTACGATCGCGCTATCAGCCAAATTAAATACCGGCCAATGGGTTAATTCGAGCCAATCAATTACTTCGCCTTTTAAGAAGCCTGGGCTTCGAAATAGTCGATCAGTTAAATTGCCGAGAACTCCGCCGAGAACTAAACCAAGGGTGTTCGCCCAGCCTAGTGACGTGATTTTAGTGCTGTAATAAAGGATTGCAATGACTGCGGCAAAAGATATAAATGTGAAGACAATCGTGGCTCCGGTAGCGAAACTAAAAGCTGCGCCTGGGTTTCGAACTAAAGTTAATTGGAAGAAAGAACCAAGCAGTTCAACCGGATTACGAGCTGAAAGATTGTTGACTGCCCAAATCTTGGTGGCAATGTCCAGCCCCCATGTAAGTGCCGCGACTAAATAGAGGCGGCGCACGTTAGCGCCGTTCTTCCTTAGCTTTGCAGATCATGCAGAGCGTTGCGCGTGGAAAAACTTGTAAGCGGGCTTTACCAATTGTGTTGCCACATTCTTCGCAAAGACCATAACTCTTGGTATCAATTCGCTCGAGAGCGCGTTCAGTTTGTAGAACCATGTCACGTGCGTTAATTACAAGCGACATCTCATGTTCGCGTTCGAAAGTCTTAGTACCCGCATCGGCCTGATCGTCGCCAGCACCTTCAGATGAAGAATGGATCAAGTCATCCATCTCAATTTCAACTTTTGCTAACTCATCTTGTAAACGCAAAAGTTCTTTGGAAATCTCAGCTCGGATTGCTTTAAGTTCTGCCGCAGTCCAGGCTCCTTCATTTTCAGCCGCAACCAATGGTGATGGCGCAGCTTTCAAGGGCTTAAGTGGTGCAATCTTTTTACTACTCTTATTAGGACGCGGTGGCGGTGGCATTACTAAGCGTCGTTCTTCAACCACAACTTCAACTGGCGCGATTACAACGGTATTAACGCTTACAGTTTGTGACTTTTCATCAACACTAATTGTGGTTTTAGATCCTGCCTTAGCCGGAAATGGTTTGCCAATTGTTTTGCTCGAAGCTGGTTTAGTCGCAGCCGGGCGGGCAACACTGGTCTTAGCCTTTTTAACTGGTGCAGCTTTTTTTGCCGGCGCAGCTTTTTTTGCCGGCGCAGCTTTTTTTGCTACGGCTTTCTTGGCAGGTGCGGCCTTCTTCGCTGGAGCCTTCTTAGCTACTGCTTTCTTAGCTGGGGCTGCCTTTTTGGCAGGGGCTTTCTTCGCAGCGGGTTTAGCACTTTTTTTGGTAGGCACGCGGGGCACCTTATGCTGAATAAGCGCCAAATGCCACTCGCGCCACCGCGCTGCGACTAATTCGGGCAAATTTTGGTTGCCGGCCTTTGCTTGGATTAGAATTGCCTCAGGTTCAAAGCGCAATGACCAGGCCATCACCTGCAAGCGTTCCAGAAGAGGCGGCAGCTGCCGCGGTAGAACTGGAGAATGAACGCTAATAAATAAGTGATCTACCGGTCTCTGATTCTTTCAGATTCAGCGGTGGATAAGGCGGGTGGTACCGCGGTGATCGCTAAGTTGCGAAACCCGTCCCTCCATTTTCGAAAGTTATGAAGATGGAGAAGTAAATGACATTTCGCGCAATCCCAGCAGCTATTGATCTGCCTGCCATGGAGCGTTCCATCCTGACTTTCTGGAAAGAAAATTCAGTTTTCGAAGAATCAGTTAGCAACCGAAATGGTGCTGATACTTGGACTTTCTACGAAGGTCCCCCAACTGCCAATGGTTTACCTGGCACGCACCATATTGAAGCGCGCGTATTTAAAGATGTTTTCCCTCGCTTTCACACCATGAAAGGCAAACAAGTAATTCGCAATGCCGGTTGGGATTGCCATGGTTTGCCAGTTGAAATTGCAGTTGAGAAAGAACTTGGATTTGCCGGCAAGGGCGATATTGAAAAATTCGGTATTGCAGCTTTTAATGACAAGTGTCGCGAATCAGTACAACGTCACGTAGGTGCATTTACTGACATGACTAATCGCATGGGCTTCTGGGTTGATTTCGAAGAAGCTTATTGGACAATGTCGCCACAATATGTTGAGAGCGTTTGGTGGAGCTTAAAAGAGATTTGGCAAAAAGGTTTACTGGTACAAGATCATCGCGTTGCGCCATATTGCCCTCGTTGCGGAACTGGTTTATCAGATCACGAATTAGCACAAGGCTATGAAACTGTTACTGATCCATCGGTATTTGTGCGTTTTCCAGTAACTAGCGGTCCTTTGCAAGATCTGGGCGCAGCACTTCTGGTTTGGACAACCACCCCTTGGACACTGGTCTCTAACACCGCCATCGCCGTGCATCCTGAAGTGACTTACGTTGTCGCAAAAGTAACGACTGTGCAAGATGAAGTTTCGAGTAGCGAAGTTTTAATTGTTGCCGAGAATTTAATTTCAGCCCTCAAAGGTGAAGTTGAAATCTTGCAGAGCATGCCAGGTAGCGCACTTGAACATACTAAGTACCAACGCCCATTTGATTTCGTAGAGATTCCAGATTCGCACTTTGTAGTACTAGCAACATATGTAACTACTGAAGATGGCACTGGTTTGGTGCATCAATCCCCCGCATTCGGTGCTGATGACTTAGCGGTCTGTCGCTCATATGGGCTACCAGTTGTTAATCCAATTGCACCTGATGGAAAGTTTTTACCTGAAGTTAAATTAGTTGGCGGTCTCTTTTTTAAGGATGCTGACAAGCCGTTGGTTAAGGAACTCAAATCACTCGGCGTTCTATATAAGCACGTGCAATACGAGCACTCTTACCCACATTGCTGGCGCTGTCATACTGCCTTGATTTATTACGCACAACCTTCTTGGTATATCCGCACCACTTCGATCAAAGACGCACTAATTCGCGAGAATGAAAAGACTGATTGGCATCCCGAAACTATTAAGACCGGCCGTTATGGCGATTGGTTAAATAACAATATTGACTGGGCGCTAAGCCGTAATCGTTTCTGGGGTACGCCATTGCCAATTTGGCGCTGCGAGAATAAACATGAGGTTTGCGTAGGATCATTGGCTGAACTCGGCAAGCTTGCAGGGCAGGAACTTTCTAACCTTGATCCTCATCGTCCATTTGTTGATGACATTTCATTTAATTGCGCTGAATGTAACGAACCGATGACTCGTACGCCAGAAGTTATCGACTGTTGGTATGACTCCGGTGCAATGCCGTTTGCACAATTTGGTTACCCACATAAAGAAGGCTCGAAAGAGAAATTTGCCGCAGCCTACCCCGCTGACTTTATCTGCGAAGCAATTGATCAAACTCGCGGCTGGTTCTACACATTGATGACGATCGGAACTCTGGTTTTCGATCAATCTTCATACAAGACGGTTCTCTGCTTAGGTCATATTCTTGATAAAGATGGCCGCAAGATGAGTAAGCACTTAGGCAATGTTTTAGAACCAATGGCGCTTATGGAACAGCATGGTGCCGATGCCATTCGTTGGTACATGTTGGCGGCTGGTTCACCTTGGTCTGCGCGTCGGGTTGGACACGAAGCAATTACTGAAGTTATTCGCAAAACGCTATTAACTTATTGGAATACCGTTTCTTTCCACGCTTTGTACGCCCAAGCAGCAAACTTTGAGCTCTCTCAAGCACCGGAAATGT
>CAIXTG010000152.1 GCA_903922325.1 uncultured Actinomycetes bacterium | reverse complement strand
TGTTCGATAGTTGTTAGATCAGAATATTCCGACATTTCATGGCCATCAAAACCAATAATCGAAATGTCATCAGGAACACTTAAACCGTGACGCCTAGCTGCCTGCATTGCGCCGAATGCCATTTCATCGGACTCGCAAAATATTGCAGTAGGCCGATTTGGTCTAGCTAATAAATCATCCATCGCACGTGAGGCAGTATTCATAGTGAAGTCACCATGCACTTCGCGAGAAGGCAACCACTCCAAACCGTTCTCTGCTAAAACTTGCAAGAAACCTCGACGACGATCTTGTGGCACCGAAAAATTAAATGGATCATCAGGACGACCAGACATTAAACCTATTTGTTTATGGCCTTGATTAACTAAGTGCTGGGTTGCGGTTCGGGCTCCGGCAACATCGTCAATTTTAATACTTGCACAATCTTTATGAGCCATTCCAACAAGAGCGATTGGAATTCCTAAACTCAACATCGAGGCAAACTCTTCTTCAGTTGGCGGCAAGCTGATTACGATTAAGGCATCAACGCGACCTTTCAACAATTGATGCTGGAATAAACGCTCGCGACCTTTCATCTGGCTGAAGTTATAGAGCAATAGATCAAGGCCTGCTTCGCGAAGCGCTTGTTCGGCACCATTGATTACTTGGGCGAAATACCAACGCGAAATATATGGGGCAACTACGCCGACACTGTTGGTGCGACCAGGTCGAATTCGATCACCGTCGCCAGATAATGAATAATTTAATTTTGCAGCTGCCGCCTCAATTTTCGCTCGAGTTTGCGGATTTACGTGTTCAAGGCCACGAAGCGCACGCGAAACTGTTGCAGTTGAAACTCCTGCTTCAGCGGCAACTTCCTTGATTCCAGCCATCTTCTCCTCGATCTTTCTGCAAAAGACTGTAAATTCCTGCAACAACTGTAAAAAGTAGGCCTTAAGTGCCAAAAAAGCAATAGATTTCTCAGAATAAGGGTTACCTTAGAGTTATGAGCAATCAAATTCAGACTTTAATCCAGGTAGAACTCGAAGACCGCAACCGCTTAACGGCTTTCTTCCGATTAATCATCGTGCTGCCCGTTGCAATCTATTTGAGTGCATTTGCGATCGACTCAATGTCCACTGATACCTGGGGTTATAGCTTAGGCGGCCTGATAGTTCTGCCTACTTTCTTAGCCTTGGTATTTCGCGGCATTTACCCAAGTTACGTGTTGGCCTTTAACCATGCCTTAATTTCACTCGAGACTCGCATTAACGCATATGCACTTCTGTTAACCGATGACTATCCATCGATTGAAGAAAATGACATTGTAAAAATTACTTTGCCTGAGGTTGGTAATGGTTCGCAGCTGAGCCGAGTAATGCCACTATTCAAGTGGTTCCTCGCCATTCCACTTTATGTAATGGGAATAATCTACTTAATATACGGATTGTTCTTGACTGCTTTTGCTTGGTTCTCAATCTTGTTCAGCGGTAAGTATCCAGTTTGGTGCGCTGATGCAATGGTAGGAATTTTAGCTTTCTACAATCGCGTTTACGGTTACGCATTTATTTTAGTGACCGACGAATATCCAAGTTTCTCCCTTTAATCTATGGCAGTCCACTCTGCGCAAAAGATGCGACGTATCGTTGCTGAAGTTGCAGAAATGGATCGCAAATTTGCACCATTAATAGCTCGTCGCCCGCTTTGCACGATTGGTCGTAGTGCACCAACCGAGACTCACTTCGAATCCTTGGTTAGTTCAGTTATCTCCCAACAACTAGCGGTAAAGGCTGCGGAGACAATTCATGCGCGCTTGATTGATCTATGTAATGGGACGATTAGCGATAGAAAAATACTTAAACTCGATGACATTGAACTTCGAGAAATAGGCGTTTCTGGCGCAAAAGCTCGCACTATCAAGGGCCTAGCGGGGGCAGTTGCTGATAAATCAATCCCCATAGATGCCATTGATGAAATCCATGATGATCAAGAAATTTATGACAAATTAACTTCGCTTTGGGGCATTGGGCGCTGGACAGTTGAGATGTTTATGATGTTTCAGCTGGGACGCTTGAATGTTTGGCCCACCGGAGATTTAGCGGTGCGCCGGGGTTGGGACATAGTCCATAGAAATAAAGAGGAGACACTGGCTAAAGCTTTAGATTTAAAGGGTGAAAAATTACATCCATATCGAAGTGTTGTTGCTTGGTATTGCTATCAAGCAGTTCATGAAAGCCGCGGGTTGGACTACTAAATATCTTCCAGAATAAGTGAGACAGAGTTGATACACCAGCGTTGATCAGTTGGCACGTCGTAGCCTTCACCTTCGAAAACATGGCCTAAATGTGAGCCGCAAGCAGCACAGCGCACTTCGGTGCGAACTCGTGGCGCTAGCGAGCGATCTTCAATGAGTTCAACTGCATCATCGGCAGATGGTGCGTAGAAAGACGGCCAACCGCAGCCGGAATGAAATTTAGTTTCGCTTCGAAATAATTCAGCCGCACAAGCTTTACATTTGTAAACGCCAACTTTGTCAGTATCGGTGTATTCACCAGTAAATGGTCGCTCAGTTGCAGCATTGCGCAAAACATCGTAGGAAAGCGGATCTAACTTCGCTTTTAGTTCTGCTTCGTTAACTTTTACTGGATAATTATTTTCGCTCATTAGAGAACTACTCCAACCGGAAATGCAACGCCAGTACTGGAATGACAGTCATAACCATTTGGATTCTTATGCAAATACTTTTGGTGGTAATCCTCGGCCATGAAATATTCAACTCCATCAGCACTGAGAATTTCAGTCACGATTGGGTCTAGGCCAGCTTTGGTTAAAACTTCTTGATAAAGATCGCGAGATTTAATTGCCTGAGTTAATTGATTGGGCGTCGTTGCATAAATAGAACTGCGGTACTGAGTTCCGATGTCGCCACCTTGTTGATTCAGCGAAGTTGGATCATGCATAGTCCAGAACTCTTCGAGTAAACGCTGATATGAAATTTGGGCATCATCAAATAAAACATGCACCATCTCGAGATCGG
>CAIXTG010000151.1 GCA_903922325.1 uncultured Actinomycetes bacterium | reverse complement strand
GGGAAGGACGATTACTGAGGTTCGTTATCTTAACGACGAAGAAATGGAAATGATGGGTTGGTTGCAAATGTGCAGTAATGACAGCGGTCGCGACACAACCTAGTAAGAGGAATAAAAACTTTTGGCGAGTAAGTAATGACACCCGGGCGGCCGAGTTCGATCAGCCCTGCATCGCGAACCCGAGCAGCTGCCTCGCACAACTGAGTTAGCGCTTCATCGCGAGCACTAAGCAGAACAGAGATCTCATCGATATTCAGAGTTGCGGCATCACTAGCCCGGCGAAGGGCGCGACGCATAGAACTCTCGATGACTGCCTCCTGCTTCTACCTAGAGTTGGAGAATACTTGATTTCTAACTTTTCGCAGGTTTGTTCCACTAATCAATGTGCCTTGTTTAATCAAGGTAACCAAGTCGCGATTCGGAGTCATGGACACTTGAAGATATTCCTCTCGAAGAGGATCAGCCCAAACACATTACCTGAAATATTCGGAGGAAACCCTTTGCGTCCTTCTAAGGTAAACAGGTAGTTTTGACCTGGCGTTCAATTCGAAATCGTTGGATGCATTGTTTGAAAGACTATTTCTTCTTGTAACCCGATGGACATTTTGGGGAAACATCTGTGACCTTCTTGGTAAGTTTTCCCTTTACACAAGTAATTGTGATTTTCTTCTTTGCGGCTTCTTTTGCATCAGCTTCGGCTTTAATTTTCGCATCGGCTTCGGCCTTAGCTTTTACGCGTGCTTCTTCCTCAGCTTTAACAACTGCAACTTTAAATTCTTCTTCACTCATATAGTAGAAACCGCCATCGCGTGGTCCACAAACAAACTTTCCGCGTCCATTACTCATAGTAGAACCAAATTTGCATGGAGTCTTTTTTATCTCAGCAATCTCAGCTTCTATTCTTTCAATTATTGCAGGAATAACCCAGGTAAGGGTCTTGCCATTTGAATTAAAGCAAGTGAGTTCGATAGATTTATTACTGGTTTCGAAAACTTTAATTTTTTCTCCTTCCCTTGCACACGGCCCAGAAAAACCAAGTAAAGTCACTTTCCCATGCTCAATGGTTTCAGATGTATAGGCCTCTTTCTCGCCGATCATAATTTTTGTAAAATTAACTTCCCGATCACCGAGTCCCGAACACAACTTGGGTACTACAGCTCTGACAAAAACCATTTGGCTATACAACACTGGCTTTTCAAATTTTAACGTTGCTTCGTATTCACGAATCGAACCATTGTCTCGTAATTTTGTAGCTAATTTATTTATTTGCTGGTCTAGATACCTTGCCTCAACAAAAGGTTCGCTCGCATTCCCGTTGTAATTAATCTGAAATGTGACTTTAAATTCCTGACCAACATCGACTTTACGAGGATTAATATCCAGATTTTCAACGAAACAAAAATTCTTATTCTGTTGATCATTCCAAATAATTAAACTTGGCCCTTCACGTCCGCCATATCTTTCGTAGATCTCAGCTCCACAGACGTTATATACGATTGTTCTAAATTGCCGGTTTCCTTGAATAGATAGGGGAATTTTCACCGAAGCCTTGAATACTGCTAGGTTTTTTGAATCAACTTCCACAAATTTAGTCTTAACCGTTAACTCGGGAACTTCATCGCTTATGTAAAATAACGGCGCATACTCTGGGTCCAAATACCATTTTTCAGGCATGTCGTTAATCCAATATTTAGAAACTACTTCGATAGTTTCACCAGACTTTGGTCGACTATTGGAAAAATATGACTCTTCTGAGGTGCAGCCGCCTCCCGCGCTGGCGGTTTGGGGAATTGCTATAAATAAACCGAGGAGTGCCATCACTAAGAGCACATAAGGCTTCCGCATGTCCCAAATCATAATTTAATTCTTCCAGAACTAACAGAATTCCTTGATTACGTCTTAATATTTAAGCATGAGCAACCTATTTGATCCGATCACGCTTCGTGGCATAACAATCAAAAACCGAGTTTGGGTTAGTCCGATGTGTCAGTACTCAGCGACAAATGGTGTCGTGGGCGATTGGCATATGGCGCATCTAGGAGCGTTCGCAACAGGTGAAGCTGGCTTGATCATGGCCGAAGCAACCGGAGTTGTTCCAGAAGGTCGAATCTCAATTGCTTGCCCAGGAATCTATAACGATGAACAAGTTGCTGCGTTTAAAAAGATAAATGACTTTGCGCATACCCAAGGTGTTGTGATGGGAATTCAATTGGCACATGCAGGGCGCAAAGGTTCAACGATGCGACCAACCGATGATCATTTAATAGCAACTCCAGCCGAAGGCGGATGGACAACACATTCCGCATCAGCGCAGGCATATCACGGTATGCCCGAGCCACTTGCACTGACAGTTCCACAGATACATCAGCTGGTTAAAGATTTTGCAAACGCGGCCAAGAATGCAATTAAAGCTGGCTTTGATGTAATTGAAATTCACGCAGCACATGGTTACTTGCTTCATCAGTTCTATTCACCTTTATCTAACTTACGAACCGATGAATATGGCGGCTCTTACGAAAATCGCGTTCGTTTTTTGATCGAAGTAGCTACCGCTGTGCGAAATGCAATTCCAGATTCAACTCCCCTTTTCATTCGCATATCAGCATCAGATTGGACCGATGAAGGTTGGCAAATAGTTGATTCGGTTGAACTCTGTAAGCAACTAAAAGAAATTGGCGTTGATCTAATTGACGTTTCATCTGGCGGCAATTTGCACAACGCGCCGATTAAGCCAGTCCCGGGCTACCAGGTGCCTTTTGCTCAAGCAATCAAAGTTGAATCAGATATCGCAGTTGCTGCAGTTGGGGCGATTACTGATCCGCATCAAGCACAAGAAATCATCAATTCAAATAAAGCTGATGCCGTATTCCTGGCACGCGCCATGATTAGAAATCCGCGCTGGGCTATGGCAGCTGCTGAAGAACTTAAAGAGATGATTGATTGGCCAGCGCCATTAGAGCGCGGCCGCACCTATCGCGGTTAAGAACTTATTTAAGAAACTGAAATAACGTCTACGACGAAAATCAAAGTTTCATTTGGTCCGATCGGACCGCCACCTGCAGCACCATAACCAAGCTCTGCTGGAATTACTAGCAAGCGACGACCGCCCTCTTTCATTCCTGGGATACCTTGCTGCCAACCGGCGATTACACCTGAAAGTGGGAATGTTGCAGGAGATCCGCCATCCCAAGAAGATTCAACAACTTGGCCAGTTGACCAAGCCATAAGTGTGTAATGAACTGTCAGGGTTGATGTTGCAACTGCTTCTTTGCCAGTACCAACAATGATGTCGTTAGTTACTAGCGTTGTTGGCGCAGCACCTTCTGGCGCACCGATTACTGGCTTACTACCAGCGGCTCCTGAAACTGTTGGGTTAGTTGCTGTTGCATCGTTTGACACTGATTTAGCTCCACATCCGGTAAGTGTTGAAAGGGTTAACAAAATTGAAAGCGAAATTAAAGTTGCCTTCTTAGTACGAGTCATTATTCGTTTCCAATCTCTTTAATCAAGTCGAAGTCGCCGCCACCAAGTTGGCCTTGGGCACGGTAAAGCTCAAGCTTTGCACGAGTATCGGCAATATCTAAATTGCGCATGGTCAATTGACCAATACGATCAGTTGGGCCAAAGGCCGCATCTTCAGTACGTTCCATCGATAACTTATCTGGGTGATAACTAAGTGCTGGCCCAGTTGTATTAATAATTGAGAAATCATCGCCGCGACGCAAGCGAATAGTTACGGTGCCAGTAACAGCCGAAGCCACCCAGCGAGTTAGCGATTCGCGCAACATAAGTGCTTGTGGGTCAAACCAGCGACCTTCATAAAGTAAACGACCTAAGCGACGGCCTTCAGCATGATAGTTAGCAATGGTGTCTTCGTTATGAATTGCACTGATTAAGCGCTCGTATGCGATAAATAGCAGCGCCATACCTGGTGCTTCGTAAATGCCGCGACTCTTGGCTTCGATAATTCGATTTTCAATCTGATCGGCCATTCCTAAGCCGTGGCGCCCACCAATTGCATTTGCTTCATTCATTAAGGCAACAACATCTTCGATGCGTTTGCCATTAATAGCAACTGGGCGACCTTGCGCATATTCAATGGTGACATCTTCGGAATCAATCTTTACCGCAGGATCCCAGAACTTAACGCCCATGATTGGTTGCACTAACTCAATTGAAGAATCTAGAAGTTCTAGGCTCTTAGCTTCATGCGTTGCACCCAAGATATTGGCATCAGTTGAATAAGCCTTTTCGGTGCTATCGCGATATGGCAAGTTGTTAGCAACTAACCATTCAGACATTTCTTTACGGCCACCAAGTTCAGTTACAAAATCGGTATCTAGCCAAGGCTTATAGATTTTTAGATTCGGATTAGCCAGAAGACCGTAGCGATAGAAGCGCTCAATGTCGTTGCCTTTGTAAGTCGAACCATCGCCCCAAATTGAAACTGAGTCTTGCAACATGGCGCGCACCAAAAGCGTGCCGGTAACTGCGCGACCAAGTGGCGTGGTGTTGAAATATTGTTTTCCGCCAGAACGAATATGAAAAGCGCCGCAAGCTATCGCAGCAAAACCTTCTTCAACAAGAGCTTCTTTGCAATCAATTAATCGTGAACCTTCGGCGCCATAAGCTTTTGCTCTGCTTGGCACAGATCCAATATCTGGTTCGTCATATTGCCCAAGATCAGCGGTGTAGGTAAACGGCACTGCACCTTTTTCGCGCATCCAGGCAACGGCAACTGAAGTATCTAGGCCGCCAGAGAAAGCAATTCCAACTCTTTCACCGACCGGCAAGGATGCAAGGACTTTTGACATGCGGTAAGTCTAGGACATCAGGCGCGTGGGCCATAAACAATTTCCCGCTGTTTCAGGGAAGCATTACGAATTTATTCAACTGAAAGATTGAGACTCTCGCTTAGTGCCATTTTACGGAGGGCTTCTAGTTGTGTGTCCATTAATTCGTGCAATTTTTTGATGTTTGGCGTGGGACTAGATAGCTCAAT
>CAIXTG010000150.1 GCA_903922325.1 uncultured Actinomycetes bacterium | reverse complement strand
GGCTAAGTTCGCCAAACATTTCGCCAGGTCCAAGAATTGATAAAAGATTTTCGCGGCCATCGGTACTTGAAGTTCCGAGCTTTAACTTGCCATCGACAATTACATATAAGTGATCGCCAGAATCGCCTTCAGCGAAAAGCACATTGCCCTTAAGCACCTTTACTTGATCCATTGATGCGCGCAAAGAAGCCGCCGCTGCATCATCGAGGGCAGTAAAAAGTGGGGCTCTACGTACTACTTCTTCATCATGTGGCACAAGAGGTACTTTACCTCCATGGGAGTCGATAGCCAAAAGCGAGCAGAAGCCCGCAAGATCTATCGGGTTTTAACCAAGACTTACCCGCACGTAACCTGCGAACTCGACTTCAAAAATCCGCTGCAGCTACTTATCGCCACCGTTCTCTCAGCACAATGCACAGATAAGCGTGTGAACGCGGTGACGCCAGCACTCTTTAAAAAATATAAGAGCGTAAATGCATTTGCGGGCGCTCGAGTCGAAGATATTGAAGATCTGATTTACACCACGGGTTTCTTTCGCGCGAAAGCTCGCCACATCAAAGGGTTGGCAACCAAAATTGTTAAGCAATATGGCGGTGAAGTTCCGGCTGAACTTGAAAAATTAGTAACTCTGCCTGGCGTTGGGCGTAAAACTGCCAATGTTGTATTAGGTCACGCCTTTGATATTCCAGGAATCACCGTTGACACTCACTTTGGTCGCTTGTCGCGTAGATTTGGTTGGACCACATCGCAAGATCCAGTCAAAGTCGAACACGAAGTCGGCGCATTAATCGCAGAGAAAGAATGGACCAACTTGTCACAGCGCATGATCTGGCACGGTCGCCGAATTTGTCATTCGCGCAAACCAGCTTGTGGCGCCTGCCCAATGGCCAAGATCTGTCCATCTTTTGGCATCGGCGAAGTTGATCCAGTCAAAGCGCGTTTACTTTTAAAAACCGATGCGGATTTCCGATGAAGAAAGTTCTAATTCTCTTACTCGCGCTGTCACTAACTGGTTGCTCCACTATTACTAAACCAATGGCGGCTAAAGGTGAAGTTGTTGACTGCACTGAAATTAGCCATGTGGCCGCAAAACCAGGAGACACATTGCTTAACTGTTTAACCGGGTCGCAAAAAATCTCGGTTGAATCATTACGCGGCCCACTAATAGTTAATGTTTGGGGCTCTTGGTGCGGGCCATGTGCCGACGAAATCCCTTTATTCGTTGAGTTTCATCATAATGCAAATGGCAAAGTAATGCTGCTGGGTATTGCAGTTGAGGAAGCAAAATCCCAAGATTCCAAAGACTTCATAATTGCCAACGGCATCACTTGGCCAAATCTCTACGACGCTAAAGGCTTAACTCGTGGAACTTTCGGCATGGGTGTACCGGTTACTTGGTTTATTGATGAGCAAGGAACTGTGGTTTATAAACATGTCGGTGTGGTTAAATCAACTGAAGAGTTAATTGAGTTAACGAATAAGTATTTGAAAGTGAAGATTTAATGATTATAGATATTTTGTTAGCTCTGATGGCACTGGGTGCAATTAAGCGCGGTTACACCACAGGTTTTCTTGCCACAATTTTCCGCACCCTTGGTTACATCGTTGGTGGCGTTGCCGGTCTTTACTTCGCGTTGCAATTAGTTGCATCGTGGGATTCGCTAATCAAACAAGTCATTGCAGTTTTGGTTGCAATATTTCTGGGCGCTCAACTTGGTTTATTAGTATTCGGCAAATTCGCAAAGTTTTTCCACGCCCGCTTGCTTTGGAAACCACTCAAAGCAATCGATTCACTGGCAGGTGTGGCACTCGAACTAATCCGAGTTGTAATTATTGGTTATCTAGTTCTAACCACATTGCTTTGGTCACCATGGAGCCCAGTTAAAACCCAGATCAATGAGAGCCAGATCTACGCTCAACTCGACACCCATTTGCCAAGTCTGATCACAGATCTTAAAGATCGCGCAAACGAACTACTTACGAACTAGGACATTTCGGCAAATCCATTAAAAGTTAACCTAAAAATTACTTCGGCCTTATGGTTTATTTATTAGGGATAATTTAAAATCTGTGGGCATGAGAAAGTTTTCTGCCCTAATAGTCCTGGTATTAACAGTTTCAACTCTCTCGCCTGCTCTAGCTGCAGCTCCGAAGCCGGGCACAACCTGCAAGACCTTAAACCAGAAAATCACCTCTGGCGGGCTGGTTTATACCTGCATTAAAAGTGGCAGTAAAAAAGTTTGGTCTAAAGGTGTGAAAGTTGTCGCCAAGCCAACTGTTACAACTTCGCCAACACCTACGCCAATTGCAACGACATCACCCACACCAGTTTCGACACCAATTCCTAGCGCTACGCCATCTGCAACACAAACACCATCTGCAACACCAACACCAACTCCGAGCGCTACGCCATCTGCAACTGCTTCTCCAACACCTTCGCCATCACAAACTCAGAGTGTTAGCAATGTAGTTGAAGGTTATATCTGTGATGCGAATGGTCCAGCAAGTGCGAAAGATGCAAGTGGCACTCTTCTTTACTGCACTAAAGGTGGCGATGGAAAATCTTCCTGGCGACCTATGCAATCAAGTGGTGGTAATGGATCAGGTAATGGTTCTGGAAGTAATTCGGGATCATCTGGAAATAATTCGCAACAAACTACTTACGCACTTGGAAAACTTGGGACAACTTGTACTAAGAATGGTGAGATTGGTTGGAATGGCAATTTAGTTGCTGCCTGTAAAAACGGAGTTGTTAAGTACGCACTTGTAAATGATGTACCAGCGACACCAGCAGGTGGATACTCATCACGTCCTACTTGGTATCCAACTTTGACACAAATAATGATGCCACCAATGACGGCAGAGCCAACTTGTTCACCTTCAACAATTAAATTCACTAAACCTGTTGTGCCACTTGATAAATTAACTACAACAATTCCTTATGGAATGATGGTAAGTGGACACGTCACGCCAATTGATCACGCGTACTTTGGCATTAAGCCACTTTCGATTCCCAAAGGCAGTAGGACAGATAGTGATTATGTATCAATTACAGCACCTGCTGATGGCGTAATTACTGAACTTGGCAGCTTGGGCTCACCAACTAGCCATCGTGTAGTAATTAACCATGGTTGCAACGTATTTACCGTTTATATGGTGCTTAATAAACCAAGCGGGGTTCTTGCTGAGTCATTTAGCAAATTAGGCAGCAACGGGTATCTATCATTGAATATTCCGATTAAAGCTGGTCAAGAATTCGGCTTGCAGCGTGACAACATGTTGGATTTCAATGTCTTTGATGGCACACAATGGTTAAGCGGTTTCGCAAATCCGCATGCCTATTTAACTGGTGATACTTACAAGCCATACACAGCTGATTACTTACCATTCTTCACGGATTCAATTAGAACTGTGCTGGAAAATTCGCTGCAACGAACTTCCGCACCGCGAATTGGAAAAATTGATCAAGATATTGTCGGTAGCGCATCTGGTAATTGGTTCTTTGCCGGAACAAATGGTTATGGCGGTGGCTTGATCAGTAGTTACGAAAATGCCTCCACTGATTTTTATGGAACTGCTGCCGGAAAAAATGATTATTCCTGGAGCCACTTGGCTATTGCTCGACATGAAGTAGATCCAACTCAATGGATTTTTTCAACAGGTTGGTATAAAAATCCAAGTGGCGATGCTTCTCAATTCTTACTTGTAGTTGGAAATGGTCAACTTGAACCAGATAAATTAACTGCAAGTTCAGGAGCCGTCGTTTATCAATTGAGCCTGGTAACTTATGAATATCCTGCTGGTTCACCGGCTCGCGTCGATGGATCCGAAGAAGCTTTCCCGGTTGGGTACAAAATTAAAGCTGGCCAAGTTAAAGATTCGGTGATTATTCAAGTAAATAGCGATAACACATTGTCAGTAGAAATTGGTAGCGCATTTACTTCGGCCAAGCGAACCTACACAAGATAAGGCTGCAATTAGAACGGCTTAATCTTCGTCCTTAGAAGAATTAAGCCCTTCAGAGATCAGCTTCATAACGTTCGGATCTGCCAAGGTAGTTGAATCGCCAACTGCGCGATGTTCAGCTACATCCTTGAGCAAACGACGCATGATCTTGCCGCTTCGGGTCTTTGGTAGTTCGTTAACCACCACGATTTGGCGGGGTTTAGCGATTGCGCCAATTTCTTTAGCAACGTGAGCGCGCAGAGTCTGTATCAACGCCTCGCTTTCTCCGTGCTTAACGCCACCGCGCAGAATCACAAATGCCACGATGCCTTGACCAGTCATCTCATCGGCGGCGCCAACTACTGCAGCTTCGGCAACTTCTGGGTGGCTAACTAGCGCTGATTCAACTTCAGTTGTTGAAATACGGTGACCTGAAATATTCATGACATCGTCAACGCGACCTAATAACCAAAGCGCGCCTTCTTCATCGATCTTGGCACCATCGCCGGCAAAATAAATTCCGTTGAAGCGAGACCAATAAGTTTCTTTATATCGCTCGTCTTCGCCCCAAACACCGCGCAACATTCCGGGCCATGGTTTATCCAGAATTAGGAAACCACCGTGACCTAAACCAACTTCGTTTGCTTTGTCGTCAACAACTTTTGCGCTGATGCCAGGTATTGGACCCATAGCAGAACCTGGTTTAGTTGCAGTAACACCTGGCAGCGGTGAAATCATGATGCCACCAGTTTCAGTTTGCCACCAAGTATCAACAATTGGGCAACGATTTGCACCAATAACTTCGCGGTACCACATCCAAGCTTCTGGGTTAATTGGTTCACCAACCGAACCAAGTAAACGCAATGATGAAAGATCATGTGCTTTAGGAAATTCATCGCCCCATTTCATCCAGGTGCGAATCAAAGTTGGCGCGGTATACAAAATACTTACTTTGTACTTTGCTACTAATTCAAAGATGCGACCTTTATGCGGTGTATCTGGCGTTCCTTCATACATAACTTGCGTTGCACCATTAATTAGCGGGCCGTAAACGACGTATGAGTGGCCGGTGATCCAACCAATATCTGCAGTGCACCAATAAACATCGGTCTCGGCTTTTAGATCAAAGACTGCTTTATGTGTGTAAGCAGCTTGAGTTAAATAGCCGCCAGTTGTGTGAAAAATGCCCTTTGGCTTAGCAGTTGTGCCCGAGGTGTAGAGAATAAATAGCGGGTGTTCTGCATCAAAAGCCTGCGCTACATGCTCTGCGCTTTGGCGATCGACGATTTCGTGCCACCACACATCTTTACTTGAGTTCCAAGCAGTCTCTTGCCCAGTGCGCTTAACCACTAAAACTTTCTCAACGTTATTTGGCTTAGAAAGCGCTTCGTCAACAGTTGGCTTAAGTGCAAAGGCCGCACCTTTGCGATAACCACCGTCGGCAGTAATTACTAACTTTGCATCAGCATCATTAATGCGAGAGATCAACGCATCGGCAGAGAAACCGCCAAAGACAACTGAGTGAGGCGCACCAATGCGAGCACAGGCCAACATCGCAATTGCAGCTTCGGGAATCATCGGCATATAAATCGCAACCCGATCGCCAGCTTTAATTCCTAATTCAATTAGCGCATTTGCAGTTTTCTTAACTTCAACCAATAAATCTGAATAAGTAATAGTGCGAGTGTCACCAGGTTCGCCTTCAAAGTGGAAAGCAACGCGAGAACCACGACCTTCATTAACGTGACGATCTAGCGCGTTAACGCTGGCATTTAATTTTCCGCCAACAAACCACTTGGCATACGGTGGTTGCCAGTCGAGCACATCTGACCAAGGTGCATCCCAGAGCAAGCTCTTAGCTTGCGCCTCCCAAAAACCTAAACGATCAGCTTCGGCTTCGTCATAGAGGCTGGCTTTCGCATTTGCTTGTGCAGCGAATTCGGCACTTGGCGCAAAGGTGCGAGTTTCATGGGAGAGATTGGATAGCGAGTCTTCAGTCATAGTGCTTGAGGTTACTCGTCTAAGGAAACTTTTCCTAGGCATTTCGCCATCAACAAGTAATTCTCATCTGCGAATCGGAACAACTGCTACCCGCGAAGATCACAGCCTTCGGTCACCTTCGTGATTGCATATCGAAAGGCAATTTATGTCCTCATTCCTATTGGGTTTCATCAAGTTCATGGCCACCCCTGAATTAACCCGAGCCGTAGCCACCATCATCGCCCGAGCCCTAAAAATGCTGCTTCTGGGCGCTTAACCGAGGCTGGCACTCCTAACCTCGAGCCTAATTTTTCTTACGCTCGGGTAAGTGGTTGGATATGTCGTAAGCCTTTAGTCGGCCCAAAGATGCGCTCGGCTTTTACATATCCACCACTGGAGTGATCATGCCAATTGCAACCCCGGAAATTTATGCAGATATGTTGGATCGCGCGAAAGCTGGCGCCTTTGCATATCCCGCAATCAACGTTTCATCATCTTCAACCCTGATCGCAGCGCTTCGTGGTTTCGCCGAAGCTGAATCAGATGGCATCATTCAATTTTCTTGGGGCGGTGCTGAATACGCATCAGGTTCAACCGTTAAGAACATGGTTGATGGCGCAGTAGGCCTCGCTGAATTCGCACATGTTGTTGCCAAGAACTACAACGTAAACATTGCACTGCACACAGATCACTGCCCAGCTGAAAAGCTCGATGGCTTCATGCGTCCACTTCTTGAGTTCGGTGCAAACCGCATCAAGAATGGTCAAGCACCACTATTTAGTTCACACATGTGGGACGGCTCAGCAGTAGATATGCCAACTAACATGAAGATCGCAGCCGAAATGCAGAAGCTTTCAGCTGCAGCTCGCACAATTCTGGAAATTGAAATCGGCGTTGTCGGTGGCGAAGAAGACGGTATCGAAGCAAAGCACGATGCCAAGTTGTACTCGACTCCCGAAGATGCACTTATGACCATTGCAACTCTTGGTACTGACCCAAGTACTCGTTACATGGTTGCTGCAACATTCGGTAACGTGCACGGTGTTTATAAGCCAGGCAACGTTGTGTTGCAACCAAAGATTTTGCAGACTCTTCAAGCTGCGGTTTCTGAAAAGCTTGGTTTACCTGCTGGCAGCAAGCCGATGGATCTCGTTTTCCACGGTGGTTCAGGTTCACTTCTATCTGAGATCCGCGAAGCCCTTGATTACGGTGTAATTAAGATGAATATCGATACCGATACTCAGTACGCATTCACCCGCCCAGTTGTTGATCACGCCTTTAAGAACTACGACGGCGTGCTTAAGATCGACGGCGAAGTTGGTAACAAGAAGGCATACGACCCACGCGCATGGGGCAAGTTGGCTGAAGCTGGCATGGCTGCTCGCGTTGTTAAGGGTTGCGAAGACCTTCGTTCCACCGGAACCACTTCCCGCAAGTAAACTTCTACTTACCGCGCTTTAATAACAAGAGAAAGGCTTTACCGATGCCTGCATTAGTTCTACTGGGAGCACAGTGGGGCGACGAAGGCAAGGGTAAAGCTACCGATCTGCTCGGTGATCGCGTTGATTATGTAGTTCGCTATCAAGGTGGCAACAACGCCGGTCACACAGTTGTTATCGGTGATCAAAAGTATGCGTTGCACTTATTGCCTTCTGGAATTTTAAGTCCGAATGTAATTCCAGTAATTGGTAACGGCGTAGTTATT
>CAIXTG010000149.1 GCA_903922325.1 uncultured Actinomycetes bacterium | reverse complement strand
TCAGCCAAAACCACAGTTTGAAGGTTTAGCAGGTTTTCTCTTAAGGCGTCTAGATGATTTAGGTTTGCGTGGATTAACGGCGACGGTGCTAATAATTGCTGCATCATTTATTGCGTACAACTTTAAAACCTGGAGACCACTTAATTTGGCGATGGTTTCATTGCTTTCACTGAATTTAGTCGTTGGTACCTTCAAATTGTTCTTAGGTCGTACTAAACCCCGTGATGGTTTTGATCTACTACACGCCGGTGGAATGTCATACCCAAGTGGACATGCTTCCAATGCAGTTTTGTCATGGGGGATATTGGCTTACTTAATTTATAGATATGCAAAGGTGGATCGCTATCAGGGCCGTCTTGCAAGTGCAGGGGTAGCTTTGATTTCTTTGACGGTTTGTACCGTTTCATTGATTCGCCATACCCATTGGTTTAGCGATCTGTTGGGTGGGCTATTTATTGGAAGCGCTTTACTTGTGGCTGTGATTGCTATCGATAGGTATGTTCCCTCTAAAAGCCAGTTGCACTAGACTTTTACAATGATCGATGGAATTGGAATTGATGTTGTAGACATCGATCGATTTAAGGCTTCTTTGGAAAGAACTCCAGGCCTAGCTCAGAAGCTGTTTACCGAAGCAGAGCAAACCAAACCGGTCGCATCACTAGCTGCACGTTTTGCCGCAAAAGAGGCGCTGGCAAAGGCGCTGAACGCTGGCAAGGGTCTGTCCTGGCAAGAGGCAGAAGTTGTAAACCTGGAGAGCGGAAAACCGGTCTTTCTATTCCGCGGCGAAATTGCAGATTTAGTTGATGGTGCAGATGTTCACCTTTCTCTTTCTCATGATGCAGGTATTGCATCTGCAATGGTGATTGTGGAGCGCAACTAATGAGAGCTGAAGCGCGCATAGATTTAGATCGCATCGCTGCAAATATCACTCTGCTCAAAGGGCCAGCACGCACTCCATTAATGGCGGTTGTTAAAGCAGATGCATATGGACATGGATTAGTTGAAGTCGGTTTAGCCGCTGAAAGAGCTGGCGCGGATTGGTTAGGTGTCGCCCTACTAGAAGAAGCGATAAAACTTCGCACACATGGAGTTCGCGCACCGATTCTTGCCTGGTTAGTTCCGCCAGGTTCAGATTTCAAGCAAGCGGTTGCACACGATATTGATATCGCTATTGCCTCCATTGCAGCTTTTACAGAAGTTTCTGCTCTGCCCAACAAACCCCGTATTCATATTGAGTTAGATACCGGAATGAGTCGTGGCGGTTTTCTAGATGAGTGGGATGAGTTTCTAAAATCAGATTTTTCAAAGGTACATGTTGCGGGAGTCTTCTCTCACTTTGCCAGAGCTGATGAACCAGAAGAACAACAAAATTTAGATCAATTAAGACGCTTCAATGAAATGGTTAAAGATTTAGCAGATATCGGAATCAACCCTGAAATTAAGCACCTTTCAAATTCAGCAGCCACCTTGAAAAACTCTGCGGCACACTTTGATTTAGTTCGTACTGGAATTTCTTTGTATGGATTAACTCCAGATATTAAGAGTTTGGGGGATAGCCGCTCACTTGGTTTAATGCCTGCAATGCAGCTTCGCGCAAAACTTCATTTAGTTAAATCTGTTCCAGCAAATACTCCTGTGGGGTATGGCGCGACCGCACACACAAGTAAGCAGACCAAGCTCGGTGTTGTAGCGATGGGGTATGCCGATGGAATTCCACGTGTTGCACAAGGTGCTGGTGTATTTGTCGATGGCCTCAGAGCACCCATCATTGGTCGCGTTTCGATGGATCAATTTGTGGTTGATTTAGGTCCGGACTCCACCGTCAATTCTGGGGATTGGGTGATTGTTTTCGGTGATGGCACGCGGGGTGAGTACACCGCAGATGATTGGGGCGCGGCTAGCGGAAGTATTAATTATGAAATAGTGACACGAATCGGCCCTCGTGTG
>CAIXTG010000148.1 GCA_903922325.1 uncultured Actinomycetes bacterium | reverse complement strand
TGGACACCGCCACACTTTTGGGCACTTGCAATTAAATATAAAGATGATTACAACGCAGCCGGAATTCCAATGTTGCCAGGCGTTACTTCACAAAAGAATTTGCATAGCCAAATGTGGTTTCACACTATTGCCATGTTTATCGCTTCGGTTGTCACAATAAACTTTGCTGAACTTTCACTTTGGGTTCAGATTGTTAACGCACTTCTGTTTTGCGTATTCGCTATAACGCTTGCGCAACTTCGTGGAAGTAATCCAGATTATGGCAAAGTTGCAGCCAAAGTTTTCCAGTGGTCGATTACTTACTTGAGTTTGTATTCAGTACTACTTGTTGCAGCAGTTTTAATCTAAATTAGCCGAGCGCTTGTGCAATATCTTTAATTAGATCATCGCTGTGTTCCAGGCCAACTGAAAGCCGCAAAGTGGTTGCAGTAATTCCCATAGCTAGTTGATCTGGCTGACTTAACCGGCGATGAGTAGTTGAGGCTGGGTGGGTAATTAGTGACTTGCTATCGCCTAAATTGTTGGAAATATCAATGATTCGCAATGCATCCATGAACTTATATACATCTTTCTTGGTGCCCTTAAACGTAATACCAATAGTGGTACCAAAGCCGTTCATCTGCTTCTTGGCTATCTCGTGACCAGGGTGTGATGGCAAGCCAGGGAAACTTACAACTTCAATTTCCGGACGAGTTTCTAAAAACTCGGCAATTTTCTGCGCGTTATTAGCCATACGTTCAACGCGCATATCTAAAGTTTCGAGTGACTTTAAAAGCACCCAAGCATTAAATGGACTTAACGATGGCCCGGTATGGCGGAAGAATGGTTTGAAATACTCATTCATGTACCCGAAGCTACCAAGCACTGCACCAGCAAGAACGCGACCCTGACCATCAATATGTTTTGTAGCTGAATACATAACTACATCGGCGCCAAGTTCGAGTGGGCGTTGCATAATTGGTGAAGCCATTACGTTATCAACAATTACAGTTGCACCAACTTTATGTGCCAAGTCAGAAATCATTCGAATATCAACAATTTCCATTAATGGGTTACTTGGAGATTCGAGGAAAACAACTTTGGTCGGCTTGTTTAGCGCCTCAGCCCAAACTTTTTCATCAGTACCTTTAACAAGTTCAACTTCAACACCCCAGGCTGGCAAGAATTCAGTTAGCACAACATGACAAGAGCTAAACATCGCAGCCGATGCAACAACACGATCTCCGGCTTTAACCATGCATGCAATGGATGCAAACATGGCGGACATGCCGGAACCGGTAGCTACGCAAAGTTCGGCGCCTTCAAGTTCGGCTAAGCGATTTTCAAACATTGCAACGGTTGGGTTTCCAAACCGGCTATAAACAAAATGATCAGTTTCATCAGTAAATGAATCTTCAGCTTCTTGCGCTGAAGAGTAGGTAAATCCACTGTTTAGAAAGAGGGCTTCAGAAGTTTCACCAAACCCAGTGCGGGTTACGCCAGCGCGAACCTGAGAAGTTTGTGGGTTAACTTTCCAATTCGGGGCAGGGCGGCGGTTCGGTTCTTGGTAGCCCCAAGCATCTTTACTCATGCGCCAAGTGTAAGGGGAAGGGCTATTGTGGTGGGCATGAGTATTCTCGCAGTAGCTGTTCAAGATTTAAGCAAGAAATATGGCGATACGTTTGCAGTGTCACACGCTAATTTCGAAGTACCGATGGGCACTGTTTGTGGTTTCGTCGGGCCAAATGGGTCTGGCAAGACCACCACTATTCGCATGTTGTTGGGCTTGATCTCACCTACTGGCGGCTCTGGCGAAATCTTGGGTCATTCGATTAAGCATCCTGAAAAATATTTGGCCAATGTTGGCGCGATGATCGAAGGCCCGGCTTTCTATCCAGCGCTAACAGGACGCGAAAATTTAAATGTATTAGCAACGCTAGGTGGTTATGGCACCGACCATGTGCAATCACTTCTAGAACGTGTTGGGTTGGGAGATCGCGGTAATTCGAAATATAAGACTTACTCATTGGGAATGAAACAACGGCTTGGAATTGCGGCAGCACTTTTGCCTAATCCAAAACTTTTAATACTCGATGAACCAACTAACGGTTTGGATCCAGAAGGAATTCAAGAGATTAGAGATTTGTTGAAATCACTCGCTCAAGAAGGCACCACAGTTTTTGTGTCTTCGCATTTGCTTTCAGAGCTCGAGTTGATCAGTCAGCATTTAGTGATGTTGCGCAAAGGAAAAGTTTTATTCGCCGGCAAAATCGAAGATTTATTTTTGGCGCAACAACCATTCATTTTAGTTAAGACGCCAAATGAAAGTGATTTGCCAAAGATTTCGGAAATCGCTGCAGCAGCTGGCCATAAATCAACAATTCGAAGTGGTGTTGCACATATCGAAGGGCCTGCCGAATGGGCGGCCGAACTTAATAAATCAGCATTTGCTGCAGGCATCACGCTCTCGCAACTATCACCGATGCTGCCCAGCCTAGAAGAAACTTTCTTCGAAATGACGGGGGATTCCGAATGAACCAACTATTAAAAGGCCAAGTTTTTAGAGCCGAGTGGCGCAAACTTCGTCGACCTACACTTTTTCTAGGCACCATGCTGGCATCGGCCGGTTTAACTGGACTAGTAACTTCTTTACTATTTTTACTAATTGATTCTCCGCAAGGAAACTCTGATCGTGGCAACATGATTTCTCGCGAGATATTGCAATTGCCAAGTGGTTTAACCATTGGCTTTAGTAATGCAGCTGGGTTACTCGGAATTGTTGCTCTTTGCGTTTTTGCTGCTCAAACTGCCCAGGAATACACCTACGGAACTTTGCGTAACTTATTGGTGCGCCAACCTCGTCGTCTGCAATTGCTGCTGGGCAAATATGTATCAATGGCCTCATTTGCAATTGTGATGGTAATGCTCGCTGCGGTTGTCAGCATGTCGTTAGCTTTTGGTCTATCCGGAAAAGCGAAAGTTGCTACCGATGCCTGGGTAACTACAGATGCGCTTCAAGAAATGGCAAAGACTTTTGGAAATGTGCTCTTGTCGGTAATCGCGTTCGGCACAGTAGGCATGATTTTGGGACTTCTACTTCGTTCGCCAATCAGCGCTATTTCGCTGGGAGTTATCTGGTTATTGATTGTGGAGAATATTCTCGTTGCAGTTAAATCAAGTCTAGGTACTTGGATGCCAGGAAGCTTGATGTCAACAATCGCAGTTGGTGGCACAACTGATATTTCTTATACCCACTCAGTAATAATGGTTGCAATTTATTTGGTGGCAAGCAGCGCAATTGTGATTACGCTTTTCAAGCGACGTGACGTATCTAATTAGGGCTGACTTAATTAGGTAATAACACGGGGCGCGTCTAGCTCATTTCTAAGGTGCCCCATTTATCCTATGAGCATGTCGAAGCGGCTTATTGCCCTCGCAGTCGCGCTTACTTTTCTAGGTAGTAGCACGGCTGTTTATGCCGCCTCCCCGAAACCAACACTGGCCCAGATTGAAGCGGCAAAAAAGGCTGAAGCAGCGAAAAAGAAAGCAGCTGATGCTGCGGCTAAAAAATTAGCGGCAGCAAATATGACGCTAAAAGCTCTCACTGCAAAAGCAAATGCAGCACAGGCTCTTTTTGTGAAAGCTCGAGCAGAATTAGCAAAAGCCACTGCTGAAGCAAATGCTGCTGCTGAATATGCGCGCAAGACCGCAGCAGAAGTTGCTAGCGCACATCGAACTATTGGTAAGTTGGCAGCTAATGCTTACATAATGGGTGGCACCTTCAGCGATATCGAACCGTTGTTAAGTGCGAATGGTCCACAAGATTTAGTTGATCGAATTACGATTTTGCAATCACTCGGTGATCAAAATACGGCAGCGCTAGAACGATTTAAAGCGGCCGAGATTATTGCTCGCGCGGCAAAAGTTGTAGCTGATGCAGCCAAAGTCAAACAAGTTGCTGCTACTGAAAAAGTAGCGGCAGCTAAGAAAGTTGCCGATGATGCTAAAGCGCTGCAGCAAAAAGAAGTTGATAAGTTAAGAGCTGTCCAAGATAAATTAATTAAGGAATTAGCTAAAGCAAAAAATGTACGAATAACTTTAGAGCAACAACGCCAATTAGCTTTGCTTGAAGAAGCTCAAGCTGGTCAAGCAGCGCAAACTCCTGGCCAGTCAAAAGTTTGGCCAGATCTGGGTTTCAAGGGGCGATCAACAATCCGCACCACGCAAGACCAACGAGATGCGGCTGTGGCATTTGCAAAGAAACAAGTATTGGCACGCAAGCCATATATCTGGGGCACCCAAGGGCCTAACTCATTCGATTGTTCAGGTTTGGTTTATGCCGCCTATAAGTCTGCTGGCTTAGGTTGGCCAAACTGGGATCGCTTAAACTCAGCGTTATACGCGGGATACACCAAGCATGTGAAACTCAGCGAGTTAGTGCCTGGCGATCTCTTGTTCTATTCGTATAAAGGAACTATTTCAAGCATCCACCACATCACGATTTATGCTGGAAACGGCATGATGTGGGAAGCAAATTCCAAGGGCAAGGGTTTGCTTTACTCAAATATTTATAGCATTAAGGGCTTAATGCCATTTGGTGGTCGGGTCTAGTCTTAACCCCGTGAGCACAAACCCAGCAACGGTAGCAATTCGTAGTGCGGTGCGTGAATGCCTTTCTGGTTGCGGTGCAGGAGACACAGTCTTAGTTGCTGTCTCTGGCGGTGCTGATTCATTAGCTCTTGCTGCAGCACTTGTTCCGGAATCTAAAAATGCGTTGATTAATTTGGTGGGCGTAACGATTGATCACCAACTGCAGAATAATTCTGGTGAACAAGCAACAAAAGTTTGCGCACAACTTTTAGAATTAGGAATCTCACAAAGCGAAATTGTTCAAGTTAATGTCGAAATGATTGATGGGCTAGAAGCATCTGCTCGTCGCGCTCGATACGCAGCACTTGATCAAATTGCTGAAAAACATAATGCAAAGTTAATTTTCCTTGGCCATACACTTAATGATCAAGCCGAAAGCGTTCTATTAGGTTTAGCTCGCGGATCAGGTGCGCGATCACTTTCTGGAATGGCACGATGCACTGGAAAATATTGTCGGCCGCTTTTAGAAATAACTCGCTCGGAAACTTTAGCTGCGTGTGCCGAAAATAACTTAACTCCTTGGATTGACCCGCATAATTCAGATTCACAATTTGCTCGAGTTCGCGTGCGCACAGATGCTCTGCCAAAGTTAGAAGAAAGCATCGGCCCCGGAATTACCGAAGCACTTGCCCGCAGTGCCGATCTATTGCGCGATGATGCCGATGCTCTCGATGGGTGGGCGAATCAAGTTGCAGCTGAACTTGATCTAGCCGATCTTGAGATTTCGCTTTTGGCTGATCT
>CAIXTG010000147.1 GCA_903922325.1 uncultured Actinomycetes bacterium | reverse complement strand
TGCGAGATACTTCATTCCGGTATGCCTACTACGCAATGGGATATGTAGTCCTGGGGCTTTTGCTATTGATGCTATTCGAACCTGAGCTGAAGATGTTCCAACCAGAAGGTAATGATGGAAGCTATTTAATAATTGCTACTCTCTTTGCTTTTTCATCTATGCCATCCATGGTCCTGGCTTGGCGTGAGCGGGATATCTAATTCGGCTCGTAGGGCGACTCTTATTTATATTTAGTTACCGCGAGTAACTTCATTAATGTGCCATACTTATGCAGTAATTCGGGTTTGGTAGTAAACGGGACTTGGTTATTCACCAAGTCCCTTTTGCTTTCGATTCAGATTTCTACATTCTGTGCCATACTTTTACCACGATGGATTGGTAGTAATCGGGACTTGGTTAAACACCAAGTCCCTTTTGCTTTTCCACACCGCCCTATCTATGGACAAAGATGCGGTGCTTTGGAAAGATCCACTCATGACGTTTAGATCTCCGATTTTTGAACTCAGCCATACTTATATTGATGATTCGGCCGCACTTAGCCCTATGGATTGCACCTACTTGGGCAACGGACTCAATCAAGACAAACTTGATGATTTCTCAATTGCCGGCGCTGCGAAGTCTGCGGATCTAACGAAGGCAACGCTGGCAAAGCTCGTTGCCCTAAAGCCAATAGATGAAATTGATCGAATTGCTCAGACTGTTATGCAAGAGCGCCTTGAGTCAGGTCTTGCTCTATATGAGAGCCAAGAATCCTTCGTGCTCTGGAATGTGCTGACTTCACCACCTTCTAATGTGCGCTCCATTTTTGAATTGATGCCAAAGGAAAGTGATCAAGATTTCGACAATATTGCTAAGCGTTTAGCTGCAGTCGATGGCGCATACAAGTCTTGGACTGGCGCAATCATGGAAGTTGCTAAGGGCGGCAAGACAACTGCGCAACGTCAAGTGCGTGGAGTTATCGAGCAACTTGAAAGCTATTCCAATGGTGGCTTTAGCGCGATGTGCAAGAACTTTGATGCAGATGGCAAATATCCAGCGATGCATGCCAATGCAAAGCTCGCCGAGAAAGCCGCAGCTGAAACTGCAAGCTTCTTAAAGAGCCAATACCTTCCGATTGCAACTCCAAACGACGCAGTTGGCGCAGATCGATACGCGGTTTGGGCACGCTACTTCACAGGTGCAAAGTTAGATCTTCGCGCCACATATGAATGGGGCATGGCAGATCTCAAAGCTATCAACGCGCGCATGTGGGAGATTGCCGAACAAATTAAGCCAGGCGCTAAAACACTTCGCGAAGTTGCCGATCACTTAGATCATGACCCTAAGTATGTAATCAAGGGCGAAGCGAATGTCATTAAGTACCTACAAGATTTCACTGATGCCGCAATGGTGCGCATGGATGGAGAGTATTTTGATATTGATGATCGCATCAAAATCTGCGAAGCCCGCTTAGCCCCTGAAGGCAGCGCATCTGCGCCTTATTACAACCCACCATCTGAAGACTTATCTCGCCCGGGCACAACCTGGATTCCAATGTTGGGCAAA
This sequence comes from uncultured Actinomycetes bacterium, assembly GCA_903922325.1. Lineage (GTDB taxonomy): Bacteria > Actinomycetota > Actinomycetes > Nanopelagicales > Nanopelagicaceae > Planktophila. The sequence goes on along the minus strand of CAIXTG010000147.1, from coordinate 692 downwards.
GACGAAGTCAGTAGCTGGCACTTAGTTTCGACTTGGTATCACGAGGCTGTTCCTGGCCACCACTTGCAGTGTGCAACGGTTGCCATTGAAAAAGATCGCCTCTCACGTTTTCAAATAAATGCAGCGTGGATTAGTGGTTATGGCGAAGGCTGGGCGCTCTATGCCGAACGCTTCATGAATGAACTTGGCGCCTTTGATGAACCAGGTATCGAAATGGGCTATCTATCAGCGCAAGCTTTGCGCGCAGCTCGCATCGTTGTTGATATCGGAATGCATCTTGGCTACACCGATTTCGATGGCAATGTTTGGAACGCCGAATCTTCACGCAAACTTCTAAACGAGCAAGCGCTACTTGACGAAGATCATTCTCGTAGCGAAACTGATCGCTACTTAGGTTGGCCGGGCCAAGCTATTTCTTACAAGGTAGGCGAGCGCGTTTGGATGAAAGCCCGCGAAGATGCCAAGGTGCGCTTGGGTGCTGAATTCTCACTGAAGAAGTTCCATAGCTATGCGCTAAAGATTGGCCCAATGGGTCTTGATCCATTTGCCGTAGAGCTTGCTAACTGGGATGGAAAGTAACGGGCCGAACTTCTTTCAGTAATTATTACTCCGAGTAACAAAGTTTTAGGCCATACTTTCACCACGGTAGTTTGGTAGTAAACGGGACTTGGTTAATCACCAAGTCTCTGTTG
>CAIXTG010000146.1 GCA_903922325.1 uncultured Actinomycetes bacterium | reverse complement strand
ATGCATTAGATTCTAGAAAAATTCAGAATGAACTTGGATTTACAGCCGAAACGCGACTGGCCAATTCAATTCAGGAATTGTTCGCAGAGATTAATTCGTAAAGAGAATAGGAATTTACTATTATTTCACTGAAACTCAGGATGATTTATTCGCTACAAGAATTAAGTGATATTGGAAATCCGCGGAGGAATTCACTAATTTTGAGTTTCTATGCATTTGCAATAAGTATTGTTTATTCATTATTCCGTGGAATTGGTAAAACATACTCGCAAGATTCTCTAGACTACATTTCAAGTGCTGATAACTTATTAAATGGCTTGTCTTGGATTTTTTCAAATCCCGACAGTTTAGCCAAGCCGCTAGGCTTACCACTCTTGTTAGCTGTGCTTAAGATTGTATTTGGTAGCGCGTATATTACTTGCTTCAAAATATTAATGGCTACTTTTCATGGACTAACAATATTTCTCGCCTGCAAGATTATGCAGAAATTGCAAATCAGAAGTTTGATAATAATAATTGTTGCACTTCTAATGGCTTCAGACCCTTTGATTCTCTCAAGCACAACAGATGTTACTACCGAAACTATAGCTACCTTAACGATCACTTATTGGATTTATTGGAGCGTTTTACTGTTTACTCGCCAAAAACCTTCAATGATCAAAGAATTATTCTTCATTTCAATTTCATTTATCTGCATTTTAACCAGACCAAACTATGTCTTTGTATTCATAGGCTTATTAGTCGGCACTAAATTGATTTTGAAAACTAGCAGGATTTTGACTAGACCAAATACAATATTGATTTTCTCCTTAGCCATTTATGAGATATTTGTATGCTTTCTGTATGGTGGTTTCTTGTTTTTGGCGCCGGGGTCGGGTCTTGGAATCTATTTTCTGTGTAAAAGTCAGCTCAACCCACAATCAATAGGAATTTTGTCATCAAGCAAAAACTCGGAACTCAATAGCTGGGTACTTGATAGTCTAAATGCTGCATCAAGTTCATTTAGTTCCCAAAAAGTATCCGCTAGCTTCATTGAGATAAATCAATACCTAACAAAAGAGGGAATTACTTACTGCCTAAATAATCCCGCGGAGGGGTTTATAACAGTGTTGGCCAAAGTTTACGGTACTTGGCGCCCCTATGTATCTTTTGGTGCGTATAACTATGTAACTTTCACCGTCAGTCTAGTGATTCTTTCATTAATTACTTTTTGTTCGGTTAGGTTTTTGATTTCGAGAAAAACTTCAATAGAAAAATTCATAGGATCAATTATGATCTGGACATCACTGCTCTTTACTTTAACGATTATTGTAACGCCAACGCAGATACGTCATAGAATCGCATTCGCTGAAACTATGCTTTGGATATGCACTGGTGTTGTGATTAATAGATGGCTCGCTAAGCGTCTAGGTCAAACTCCTAAAAGACTTTGATGACAGTAATCTGCAATACAAGTTTTGGTGATCTTTAACCAAACGTCCAACACTGTAACGACCCAAAGTATATTCCTTACCGGCAGCCCCCATTTTGGCCCGTAAATCACTATCTGACGCTAGTTTGCGAATAGCTTGAGCAAGTTGTTCTACAGACAGTTCTGTCAGAAAGCCTGTTTGCTCGTCGACCACAATTTCATTAGTTGAACCAACGTTTGTGGCCACCACTGGAATACCAACCATGCCTGCCTGAATCAAACTTAGTGGAGTACCTTCGTTATCACTTGTGAGAATTACAAAATCAGCTGCCGCAAGTACCACTTCGATATCTTCGCGCCAACCGAGAAAAGTGACCGGTAGGTTTTCAGTAGCTACACGATCTTGACAATACTGCAGTTGTTCACCAGCACCTGCTACTAGAAACTTTATCTTTACTTCGTCTGCTTTAATTTTTGCTACAACATCGAGAAAACGATCCGGCCGCTTAATCTGTGTAATTCGCCCGATGAACGCGCAGTAGATCTCGTTAGGTTCCAAACCAAGTTCGAGTCTCGCAGCTGCTTTTGTCGGAACGTTTGCTAACTGCAAACCCGGAGGCATTACTGCAAATTTCTTAGCGTTTCCGATGCCGACTGCGATTAAATCATCCTGAACTTGCTTACCAACTGCCAACAGTTGATCGGTAAATAAGGCCAAGATTTTTTCAATCGAAATGACTAATTTTGTTTTGGCATTTCCAAAATATCCATGCAACAGATGTCCATGAAAAGTGTGCACGCGGATTGATTTCTGGCCACTCAAGATAGAAGCTATTCGTCCAATTACTCCCGCTTTCGCAGTGTGTGTGTGAATCACATCAGGTTTGAATCTACGAATCTCATTTATGATTACAAATAATGCCGTCAGATCTGCTCTTAATTTGATTGATCTGCCCAAGCCATCAATTCGAATCGCCGCAACATCTGTGGCAACCTTTTCTAAATAATCAGCTTCGTCGTCGGCACAGAACCCAGTTAGCAATTTTTGCTCGAAAATTTCCTGATCAAATCCGCGTATTAAGCCAGTTATCTGAACTGCTGGCCCACCTACATTCATGCGCGCGATAATGCGTAGAACCCGCACCTTAGGCGCATTATTCGCTTGACTTTTGGCCTCTTGACTCACGTGGTTATCTTCTCGCAGAAACCGTAGATAATTGTGCCTATGGGCCAGTTTCTCTCAAATTGCGGTGTTGATGCATTGGCAACCGCTGCACAAGCCCTCAAAGAAGGAAATTTAGTCGCGTTTCCAACTGAAACTGTTTATGGTCTTGGCGCTGATGCAACCAACGCGCAGGCAGTTGCCAGAATTTATGAAGTAAAAGGGCGACCGGCAGATCACCCACTCATAGTTCATATTGCTGATTTGAAATACCTAGAACAGTGGATCTCTGAAGTTCCTGAAAATGCAATTAGACTGGCACGCGCATTCTGGCCGGGTCCCATGACGCTGATCTTGAAACGCAGCGAATTAGCAAAAGATTTCATTACCGGAAATCAAGATACAGTAGGAATTAGAATTCCAAATAACTCATCAGCCCTGGGCTTGCTTGAAGCTTTTCATAAAATAGGCGGCCTAGGGGTTGCGGCACCAAGTGCAAATAGATTCGGTCAAGTTTCACCGACCACCGCAGTAGCAGTTAAAGAAGAACTTGAGAATTTCTTAGCGGAGTCTGATTTAGTTTTAGATGGTGGCCCATCCGAGGTTGGTCTTGAGTCCACAATAATCGATTGCGTATCTTACCTGCCAAGAATTCTGAGACCAGGTGCAGTTACGGCACCCATGATTGAAGATGTAACTGGCTTGTCACTTACCAATGAATCACTTCAAAGTGCGCATGCTTCAGATATTCGTGTAAGTGGATCTCTTGAAAATCACTACTCCACAAAGGCGCGAGTAAATCTTGATCAAGATACAAGTGTAGGTTCAGGCTTTATCGCTCTTGATACAACCTCAACACCAGATCGTGTAATTCGCCTAGCT
>CAIXTG010000145.1 GCA_903922325.1 uncultured Actinomycetes bacterium | reverse complement strand
CAAGGCTTCAGAGCAAGCCTGAAAGGCGTAGCTTGCTCGGTAGCAGTCGTTATTGGGCTATCTCTATCTATAGCGGGAGCCGATAGAGTAGAGGCTTCAGTAGATGCAACTAAATCACTTAAATCATTAGCTGATGAACAATTAACCTTTAAGCAATTAAGTTGTCATAATCAGATAGTGTTTAAAGAATCCAGTTGGAAGATCGATGCAGTTAATGGATCACATTATGGTTACTACCAAATGCGTAATAAGCACATTAAAGGTAAGAGTTATGACTATCAGTTCTGGATGTATTGGTACTATGTAGCAGGTAGGTATGGAGTTACTAAGTACGATGAGCCTAACTATTGTGCAGCTCTACATCATCTTAAGACTAGAGGTTGGCAATGAGTAAGTGTGTATGCACAGATGAGCCACCTTATGAGGAATGCAGCGAACACAATGGCTAAGCGTGGCGATCCTCGATTAAGTAGAGACTATAAAGCCTTTAGGTTAAAGGTAATGGCTAGAGACCAATGGTCGTGCTTCTATTGCCAACAACCAGCAACTACACTTGATCATATAATTCCAGTTAGTAAAGCGCCTGACTTGGTAGTTGACTATTCCAACGCTGTAGCTTGCTGCGTATCGTGTAACTCATCTAAAGGCAGTCGTAATCAGGCGAGTTTTTTAGGTAAGAAGTCTACCCCCCCTGTCTTTCCTTCCTTTATCTCCCCGACACGCTCAAAACCAGTCGAGGACAGTCCGTTTATAGTCCGACCTAACCCAGATCAGTCCTGATGGCAACCAAGACGATCAAATCCATACGAGGGGCAGCCAAACCAAGGGTTCACACGCCACTTCTAAAAGGCAAAACTAAGGGCGATGAAGTAATTGAGTTTGCTAAAAGGCTGGGTCAACCTTTAATGCCATGGCAAGAACTGATCGTTAAGGATTTTTTTGCCGTTGACAATAAAGATAAGTTCATAAGGCGTACTGGGTTGCTTTTGGTAGCTCGCCAATCAGGAAAATCACATTTAGGGCGAGTTATGTGCTTAGCCCATCTATTCCTATTCAAAAGCCCTAGAGTCTTAATAGCCTCATCTAATAGAGCTATGGCTTTAGTGTCTTTCCGCGAAATGGCTTATATGATCGAAGGTCAAGACTTCTTGAACTGCCAAGTCAAAGCTATTAGATACGCTAACGGCACAGAGTCGATCGAACTATTACCAGAGTTCGGTGGCGGTCGTTTAGATGTTGTAGCAGCGACTAGGGATGGCAGCCGCGGCAGAACTTCGCATTTCACTTGGGGCGATGAATTACGCGAGTGGTCAGACGAAGCCTTTACTGCGATTACTCCAACAACTAGAGCAACTGATGGTCAAACCTTTTGGACTAGCAACGCTGGCGATGCGTTTTCCCAGCCGCTTAATGAACTTAAGAGCCGCGCAATGGAGAACGCACCTAAAACATTTGGATATTACGAGTACAGCGCACCAACCTTTCTGAAGATTGACCTTAAATCTAAAGCGTTCTGGGAAGGTGTAGCTCATGCGAACCCCGCCCTTGGAATAACCGTCAGTAAAGAAGCTATTGCTGAAAGCATCTCAACTTCTAGCCATGAAAGCATTATGACGGAACTCTTATGTCTCTGGGTTTCATCTTTGCAGTCTCCTTTTCCACCAAATAGCATCGAGGATTGCTCAGATGCAACTCTAGAGATGACTACTGGCGCTTATACCGTTTTTGGCTTTGATGTTAGTCCTAGTAAGCGCAATGCAAGTTTATGCGCTGGTCAAATCCTTCCAGACGGTCGCATCGGTGTCGGCATCTTGCAAACTTGGGAGTCTCAGGTTGCAGTTAATGACCTCGAAATAGCGGCAACCATAAAAGGCTGGGTTGATCTTTATAGACCGCGCCAAATTATGTTCGATCGCTACGCTACCCAATCTATTGCTGATCGTTTAGCTCAAGCTGGTTGCGTTGTTGAAGATTGTTCTGGTCAACAGTTCTATCAGGCTTGCGGAGACTTACTCGATGCAGTAGTTAATCAGCGTATGGTTCATAATGGGCAAAGATCACTTATTGAGCAATTTGAGAATGTAGCTGCAAAAGTTAATGACTCGGCGTGGCGCATCATAAAAAGAAAATCCGCTGGCGATATTAGCGCGCCGATTTCAATTGCAATGATAGTAAGCAAATTAACAAAACCCCAACAGATAGCGGCTATCTACGCAGAATAATCTATATGTAGTGTATAATTGCGACCTATGGGTCTATTTGATCGTAAGCCACGCGTTCTAGAAGCGCAAGCAAATCCTCAGATTATGGGAGATGCGTTTTACGCATCTAATTACTATTACAGCCCATCGGTAACACGACAAGCGGCTATGAGCGTTCCAAGCGTTAAACGCTGCCGCGATCTTTTATGCACCGTTGGAACAATCCCTTTAGAATACAAAAAAGCATCTACTGGCGAAGAAATCCCAGCGCCCCGATGGGTCAAGCAACTTTCAAAGCATCAACCACAATTTGTTACCTTAAGTTACTGCGTTGATAGCATCCTGTTTTTTGGTCAGGCTTTTCTTGAAATTACCGAGACTTATCAAGAAGACAATCGCCCAGCAGTTATGGAATGGGTAGCTAATACTCGCGTAACCACTGAAGTAGATCCTTATGGTCAATTTGTTACTCAATACTTAGTTGATGGCAAACCACGCCCTATGTCGGGTCTTGGCTCACTTATTACAATTCAAGGTTTTAACGAAGGTGTACTTACAACTGGCGCTCGCACAATACAAGCAGCAATAGATGTAGAACGCGCTGCCGCAGTAGCAGCATCTTCCCCAATGCCAACGGGTTATTTGAAAAACTCTGGAGCTGACCTTCCACCGCAAGAAGTTCAAGGATTACTAGCTGCTTGGAAATCTGCGCGTTTAAATCGCGCTACTGCTTATTTAACTTCTACTCTTGAATACTCACCAGTATCGTTTTCGCCTAAAGATATGTTGTACACGGAAGCAATCCAGAATTTAGCGACGGAAATCTCCAGATTATGCGGAATTCCTGCTTACTATCTTTCAGCTGACCAAAATACATCGATGACCTATGCAAATATCCTAGACGAGCGCAAGCAACTCGTAGCCCTAGCGTTCCAGCCGTTCATATCCGCGATCGAACAAAGACTATCAATGGATGATATTTCAACGGCTGGACACTATGTAAAGTTTGACCTTGACTCCTCTTTCCTTCGAGTTGAACCTATGCAGCGGTTAATGGTTCTTGAAAAGATGCTCTCCCTTGGCTTGATTACAACTGAGCAAGCTATGGAGATGGAAGATTTAACACCTAACGGAAGTGATGAATAATGGAAACTCTATACATTGAAGCAACATCAATCGAGTGCAGCGAAGAACGCCGCGAAATTTCAGGCAAGATTGTTCCAATGGGAACTGGCGAAGTAGGCAATACTAATTTAGGCGCTTACGCTTTCGCAGCAGGATCTATTGAAATTGCAGATCCATCAAAAATTAAACTCCTATCGCAACACGATATGAAGAAGCCTGTCGGTCGAATGATCGCATCAGAGGTGCGCGAAGATGGCATTTACGCCACATTTAAATTATCTCGCAGCCAAGCTGGTACAGATGCGCTAATTATGGCAAGCGAAAATTTGGTTTCAGGTTTGAGTATTGGTGCAGAAATTATTTCATCAAAGCCATCAAAAAATGGTCATACAGTCGTAACGGCTGCAAAGTTAAAAGAAGTTTCCCTAGTGACTGAACCAGCCTTTAAGTCTGCTGAAGTTCTAGAGATCGCAGCGGAAGCAGCACCAGCTGAAGCCGTAGAACCAACCCTACCTACAGAAAGCGAGACTGAAGTGGAAAACACACCTACAGTTGAAGCAACACCAGTAGAGGCTGCGGCTGTAGAAGCCGCTGCACCTACAATTAAGGCGATGGCATACACAGCGCCACGCATCGATACAAACCCAGCAGTTTTCCTAGAAAACTCAATCCGCGCACAACTAGGTGATGAGTCAGCTCGTCAATACCTTGCGGCAGCATCAGATACAACAACAACTGAAGTAGCTGGTCTCGTACCAACTCGTCAACTAACAGAAATCATCAACAACAAGTCCACAGCAGGTCGTCCATCAATCGATGCGATCTCAACAGGAACTTTGCCAGATGCAGGATTTAAGTTCCAGATCCCACGCGTCAAGGCTGTCCCAACTGTTGCAGCAGCAGCAGAAAAGGGTGCGTTCTCAGATACTCAGGTTGAAATTGAGTACCTAGATGTAACAGTTGCTAAGTACGCTGGAATGCAACTATTTGATGTTGAAGTTCTAGACCGTACTTCACCTGCTTTCTTTGCTGAACTTCAGTCATTGATGGCAGATGCTTACGCTAAGGCAACAAATGTTGCAGTACGCACAGCAATTCAAACAGGCGCAACAGCAGACGGAACAGCAATTACACTTCCTTGGGATGGCGCAGAAATGGCTGGCTTTATTGCTCGCGCTTCTGACAGCATCTACACAAACACACTTCGCTTTGCAACAGGCGTAATTGTTTCACCTACACAATGGTCAAACATCATGGGAATGGTAGATTCTTCAAACCGTCCTCTATTCATTGCTGCACAGCCACAAAACGCTGCTGGTAATGTTTCACAATCACTTCGTGGATCACTTCTTGGCTTAGACCTCTATGTCGATTACTCACTAACTGGCGTAGCAGATGGATCAATCGTGGTCGTAAACCGCGAGTCATTCACATGGTACGAGTCACCACGCCTACAACTTCGTGCAGACAAAGTCGGCACAGGTCAGGTTGAAGTTGGTTACTACGGCTATGGCGCAATTGCTACTAAGGTTCCATCAGCTGGTGGAGCATTCAAGTTCAATAACGCTGCATAATAAGTAACAACTAAGTCGCTGGTGGGGTAGTGCCCTTCTACCCCACCAGTCTTTAGAAAGGAGATCAAATGTCTTATACAACAGTTGCAGAATTGCGCTCAGCTTTAGGAATTGGGACGCTTTACAGCGACGCAGTTTTACAATCCGTTGCAGATGCCGCTGACAATGTGTTGATCCCTTTTCTATGGAAAAACGAACAACCTATTGTTGCTCACGGTAATACTGGAACAGTTGGAACTCTTTATTTTGACACACCCATCGAAGATGTGTTTTATATTGGACAATCAGTAACAATCACTAACGCTGGAACCAAATACAACGGCACAAAAACAATTACTGCCGTGGATAAGTATTCCTTTGATGTTACTACGACACACATTGCTGACAATCCGCGCCACGCAGTCGCGCCTTATGGCACAGCCGCAGCCGAGACTTATATCGATTACGCAACGATTCCAGCAATTCAAGAAGCATCGCTAATGATAAGTATTGCTATCTGGCAAGCTCGCCAAGCGCCAAGCGGTCAGGGTATGACAGTTGATGGATACGCTCCAAGCCCGTTCACAATGTCAAACACTTTGGTCGCTAGAGTTCGCGGCTTGCTTGCACCTTATCTTTCGCCTAACTCGATGGTTGGCTAACCATGACAGCAGCGATTTCAACCCTTCGCACTACGCTTGCAACAGCGCTAGTTAATAACTCGCTTTGGAGTACATTTTCCTTCCCACCGAGCACCCCGATTGCCAACAGTGTTGTGATATCTCCTTCAGACCCTTATGTTACGCCTAGCAATAACGGCAAAAACACTATCGCTCCTTTGGTTAACTTCAATGTCAATATCTTCGTTCCTTTACTAGACAACGAAGGCAACCTTAATGGAATTGAGGAAATGCTGGTTTCGGTGTTTAACCTTCTAGCAGCTTCCTCTATCGTCTATAATGTAGGTACTGTAAGCGCGCCTAGCGTTCTTACATCTGCAACGGGCGATCTTTTAACCTGTTCGATGCAAGTCTCAATTCTAAGTAACTGGAGTTAATATGTCTGATCTAACGCCCCAAGAACTGGCTTTTCTAAAGAAGATAGGTCAGATCGTAGAAGCACCAAAACCAACAACACAACAAGCCAAGAAGGATGAGGAATAATCATGGCGATTTTTCTAAACAATAAAGTCGGGTTCAAGCTCGGCGCAACACCAATCGATTTTAGCGACCATGTAACCGCATTCACGCTAAGTCGCAACGCGGATCAGATTGAAGTCACCGCGATGGGATCGGACTCTCACCAATTCGTCACTGGGCTCTCAGCCGATTCTTTGACAATTTCACTGTTGAACGACAACGCAGCTTCAGGAGCGGGTTCAGTTCGAGCTACGCTTCAGGCTGCTTATGGCACAACAGTTGCATTCAAGGCTATTCAGGATTCAACAGCAGCGGTATCTGCAACCAATCCGCTCTATAGTGGCACAATTTTGATCGACAATCTTACCGATATAAATGGTGCCGTCGCTGATGAAGCTATGCTGGATCTGACATATACTTGCAATAGCAAAACAGCAGTTGCTACTACTGGTACTTGGTAAAACTAACTAACTAACTAAGGGGCAAACAATGGCAAAACTTAAAGTAACTTATGTTGATGGTCGTGTATCTGAGTATCAGGTAACGCCAGCTGTAGAATATGAGTTCGAAACACACTTCAAGAAGGGCTTTCACAAAGCCATTGTTGAAGAAGGTATGCAGACCTATATCTACTACCTATGTTGGAGTTGCAGCCGTCGCGCAGGTGAAGCGCCTAAGCCATTTGGAGATTCGTTCATGGAAACGCTTAAGGGCGTGGAAGTGCTAGACGATGACCCTTTGGCATAACGCGAGAGTCTTTTCACTATCTCGTAGCGAAATTATCGCTGCGAACTGGACTCTCGCCCCAGACTTTAATTGAACTAGATCACACAATGTTTAAGGTGCTACTTATGGCACTTAGAGACGAATCGAAAGAGGTGGAGCGTGCCAACAGAAATAGTAGGAGGCATCGCACTTCGTAAAGCTCTTAATAAATATGCTCCAGATTTGGCTAAAGAATTGACAAAGGAATTTGCTACTATCCTTAAACCTTTGGTTGCTGAAGCTCGTAGTTTTGTGCCTGCTCAAAGCCCTATGTCTGGATGGGCTGAAAGAGCTACCGATGGTGGTCATAAATTTCCTAAATATGATGCAGCAGAAATTAAGCGCGGCATTATGTATAAAACAACACCGAGCAAAGTTAATAGTCAGGGCTTCAAAAACACAGTTCGCATCCAAAATAAGTCCATGATCGGCGCGATTTATGAAACAGCGGGTCGCAAGAACGGTCAAGGACAGGACTGGGTTGGTCCAAGAGCGGGTGGAGCAAGCAAAGGCGTATCTCGATCAGTTAATCGCTATGCTGGAAATCAATTTATTTCCAATCTCGGTAATCTCTATGGTTCTGGCAAGAAGGATAGCAAGATGATGGGTCGCTTAATCTTTAGAGCATGGGCTAATAGTCAAGGTAGAGCCAACGCTAAAGTTTTTAAAGCTATCGAACAGACAACCGAAAAGTTTAATAAACGCAGTCAAATAGTAGATTTGAAAAGAGCCGCATGAGCAATGTAGTTATCAGAATTGCCTCTGAGTTTGTAGGCGCGCCAGCATTTAAAAAAGCTGAAACCGCAACAGATAAACTGACCAAATCGGTTAAATCTCTTGGCAGAGCTCTTGGTGTTAGTCTTTCAGTTGCAGCAGTTACCGCTTTTGGCAAAGCATCCGTCAAAGCATTTGCAGACGATGAAGCCGCTGCTGCTAAGTTAGTAAAAGTTGTAGATAACCTTGGCATTGGCTTTGCAAATGTTGAAATTGCCAAGTTCATCAGTGACCTAGAAGCCACTTCTGGCGTACTCGATGACCAACTTCGCCCAGCTTTTCAGGCATTATTAACCACTACGGGATCATTAGCCAATTCTCAAAAGATACTTACCGATGCCATAGATATAAGCCGAGGCTCAACTTTTGATTTAGTAACCGTAGCTGATGATTTAGCTAAAGCCTATGTAGGCAATACTCGCGGTTTATTGAAATATAACCTTGGTTTAACCAAGACCGAATTAGCCACTATGTCTTTTGCTGAAATTCAGGCTAAGTTAAACGAACAGTTTAGCGGCAGCAATGCAGCTTATTTAGAAACTTACGCTGGCAAGATGGATGTTCTTAAAGTAGCAGCCGATAATGCTAAAGAAGCGATCGGTAAAGGCATTGTTGATTCATTGGCAACGCTAGCTGGTGATGCTTCAATTATAGAACTTGGTCAAAAGATAGAAAGCATTGCTACTGGCATTGCAGACTTTATTAGAGGCTTTGCTACTGGTTTACGCGATTTAGCAAATATGCCAGTATTTAAACAATTGATAGATGTAATTTCCTTTATTGGTAAAAAAGTTTGGAAACAGACTGGACAGGTATTTACCGATGCTGGCGCTGCTCAAAGACTTGAGCAAGAAAAACTTCAGCGCAAAGCTGACATATTAACTGCAAAACAAAAGGCAGAAGCATTAGCTAAACTGGAAGCCGATGCTAAGAAGCGAGCGCTAGAACTTGCTAAGATAGCCAAGAAAAAAACTGACGAAGAAAAGAAAGCTGCTGCTTTAAAGAAAGCCAGCAACCTTTTCGATATGGATCAGATTCAAATCATTGCAGCCTTACAAGGTAAGATCACTGAAGAAGAACGCAATAAGTTAAAACTACAATTAGCCATTCTTACTGAAAATGCAACAGAGGCTTCTAAACTTGCTGCTAAAGTAGCCGAGGCACAAGGATTAACTAAAGCTTTGGTCGCTTATTACTCAGGTATTCCAGATGCAAAGAACCCATTCTCTGGCTGGATTAAAACACTTTTAGACGCCGATGCGATCTCCAAGCGTATTGTAGATCAAAACAACTCTGCGGCAATTCGCGCTTCTACCTTTATGGGTCAATACATACCACCTGAACTTATAGCAGCAGATCCCGCCGCTTACGCAGATATAATTCTTGCTGACTCGGAGCGCGCACTTGCAGACGCAGAAGCGGTTCTAAAATCTTTAGGAATAGATAGCCCTAACGCTACGCCCGAAATCAATGTAAGCGTAACCCTAGACGGTCAAGAAATGGCTAACGCTGTTACTAGGTACCAAACGAATGGTTATCTATCTGGTAAGCAAATCCAGATAGCGCGCCTAACTGGATCATTTGCAACACCATGACCTTACCCGCCCAAATATCCGTTTCCTTCGATTTTACTAGCGGAGCAACCTTTGGTTATCCGTTTACTATTGGAGATGCCAAATATGGAGTTTTAGGCACAGGCACTCTAGCTTCAACAACTACGCCAGAACCAACAGTCGATTTAACTCCCAATGTTCGATCAATAAGCATCCGTCGTGGTCGCAACATTATGCGTGATACTTATGAAGCTGGCACTTGCACAGTTAGGGTTTATGATCCTGACGGTTCTTGGAACCCACAAAATGTAAACTCGGTTTATTATCCTTTCTTAACTCCACTTCGTAAATTGCGCGTGTCAGCAACAGTAGGCGGGGTAGGTTATTTCCTATTCTCTGGCTATACAACCGACTATAAGTATTCCTATGATCAGGCTGAGAATGTCGGTTATGTAGATATTACTTGTGCAGACGCTTTCAGACTTATGCAGCAGGCAACCGTTACAACGGTGGCAAGTGCTACGGCTGGGCAAGATACTGGCACAAGAATAGGCAAGATTCTTGATCAGGTATCGTTTCCAAACTCTATGCGCACAATCGACACTGGCAACACAACCTGCCAAGCCGATCCTAGCACTTCTCGCACTTCCCTTGATGCCCTAAAAAATGCGGAGTTTTCAGAACAAGGCGCGTTCTATATTGACTCAGAAGGCACTGCCAACTTCCTGAACCGAACAAATGTCATCAAGAAATACGGTGAGACTCCAATCGAGTTTAATCAAACTACAGGCATCCCTTACACAAACCTAGTCTTTGCCTTCGATGACAAGCTGATCATCAACAGCGCTGGAATGACTATTGTCGGTGGCACTCAGCAAGTATCTGAGAACGCAGATTCTATCGCCAGATACTTCTCTCACCAGCTAAACGAGTCCAACCTAGTAGCCCAGACAGATGCAGATGCCCTAAACATTGCCAAGATTTATGTGGCGACAAGAGCTTCGACATCCATCCGAATTGACCAGATGACGGTTGACCTTCTCGATCCAGCAGTACCAACTGCCACAATGCTTGGACTGGATTACTTCTCTAACTTAAAGATTACGAATGTTCAGCCAGATGGCTCAACGATTGTTAAGACACTACAAGCGCAAGGACTTGAATGGAATATTACGCCAAATTCCATGAAGGTTGTTGTCACCACGCTCGAACCTATAGTCGAAGGGTTCCTGATCGGGAGCAGTATTTCGGGTATAATCGGCACTAACATAATGGCGTACTAGGAGATAATAAGATGACTGTAGGAATGCCCGCAAGCACAGGAGATGTCCTGTCCGCCGCAATGTTTAATAATTTAGTTGCGTTCACATGCAATACAACACAGACCGCGGATTACACCGCTGTACTTAATGACCAATATCAGACGCTAACACCAATGAGCAAGGCAACTGCCATTGCGTTTAAGATTCCAACGGATGCCAGTGTGAATTTTACCGTAGGCACCGTTCTTACAGTTTTAAATCTAGGAGCAGGAACCTGTACAATTTCGGCAGTAACGAGTGGCACGACAACCGTTGTAAGTGCGGGAGCCACCAGCGCTGCACCTACTCTCGGACAATACAAGTCCGCCGCATGCATTAAAATTTCTGCAAACTCATGGGTTATCGTGGGTGCAATAGCCTAATGCTAAACAATATCGCCGCTCTAATTGGGGGCGCAGCGCCCGCGGTGGGCGATTACGAGTCCATCTCCACTTATACGGTCAGCGGTGCATCAGTCTCATCATTTACTCTGGGTTCTATTCCTAGCACTTACAAACATTTACAATTAAGATGTTTTGTCAAATTAGATGCTGGCAGTTGGATACCATTTCAACTAAATGGAGACACTCAAACCCAGCGCACTACTCATAACATGAGAGGCATAGGGTCAGGTTCAGGAAACGTAAGTACAGGACTAGGTTCAACTGGCGATGGAAACTTTGCCTGTGTTGCAGATGTATCTCAATGGGGTTCTATGATTATCGACGTACTTGACTACGCAAATACTAATAAGAATAAAACTACTAGAACTTATTATGGCTTTGACAATAACGGATCTGGCAGCGTTGGTATAGGTTCGGTTCTACACTACACAGTAGGAACCGCGGCAGTTACTTCGGTAGGTATGGATATAACTCAATATGGGTCAGGTGCTAAGTTCGTTGTCGGCTCAACCTTCGCTCTGTATGGGATTAAATAATGGCTAAAACTTATGAACCAATAGCGACGACAACGCTGGCAAGTGCAGCGGCTTCTTATACTTTTAGCAGTATTCCAGGAACCTACTCGGACATAATTTTAGTTGCTTCTTTACTTGGAACATCTCCAAACTATCCAAGAATAAAAATTAACGCGGACACGGGTGCAAATTATTCTTATACATGGCTTTCGGGTGACGGAACAGCAGCCAGTTCCAACAGATCATCTAGCGTATCTGGATCATCTTATGTAACAGCAAACGCTCAATTTAGCGCCACCAATCCTTTAGTTTTGCAGTCGCATTTTCAATCTTATTCAAACACCACTACTTATAAAACTTTCTTAAATAGGGCATCACAGTCGGGAACTGCAGTGGAAGCCTCTATTTCTTTATGGCGTTCAAGTAATGCAATTACTTCTATTGAAATTCTAGCAAGCAGCGGAAATCTAGCCATAGGTTCGGTTTTAACCCTATACGGAATTAAGGCGGCGTAATGGCTACATATATTCAGATCGGCAGCACCGTAACCGTCGGCTCGGGTGGTGCTTCATCTATTGACTTTACTTCTATCTCTAGCGCTTACACAGATTTAGTTTTAAAAATGTGTGTTGCCAAAACTACAGGAGATAACGTAGTTCTATCGTTAAACGGTAGCAGTTCTAACTTTTCCTACCGTTTGCTTGAAGGCGATGGAAGTAGTGCCGCCAGTTATAACAACACAACAGGCCGTCTCGGTTTTGCCAGTTCGAATACCACAACTTTTAGCAGCGGTGATTTATACATTCCTAACTATGCTTCTAGCACTAACAAGTCTTACAGCGTTGATTTCGTATCTGAAAACAATGCAACTACCGCTTATGCAGATTTAACCGCTGGACTATGGTCAAATACGGCTGCAATCACTCAGGTAACTATTAGCGCGCAATCTGGTTTATTCGTTCAATACTCAACAGCAACCCTTTACGGCATATCCAAATCATAAGGAGATATAAATGGCAGACACAAAGATCATCGTAAACTGCGAGACAGGCGAAGTTACAGAATTGCAGCTTACTCCAGAGGAGCAATCACAACGCGAGGCAGATGCTATTGCTTATGCAAAGGCTAAAGCCGATGAGGAGCAAGCAGCGGCAGAGAAGGCTGAGGCTAAGGCTGCTATTGCAGAGCGCTTAGGACTTACCGATGCTGAACTGGCTCTGCTACTTGGATGAAACCAAGACTTTGTAAGGCTGGAATCCAACTAAGAGAGCAGTTCGATGACTCCTTCCCAGATCGCGATCGCACTTCCGATGGCTGGATCGCCGATGCTCGCCACCTTGCACAAGGCACTAGCGATCACATACCTACTCCAGACAAAGCAATTGTTTTCGCAATCGATGTCGATCGAGATGTATCTGGTAAGACAAAGCCCGATCTCATGCCCGACATTGCTGATCAGCTTCGCATCCTTGCCAAGACAGACAAGCGAATTAAATACATCATCTTTGCAGGAAAGATTGCCAGTGCTAAATCGCTATGGCGTTGGAGAACTTATACGGGCATTAACAAGCACGATCACCATTGCCATATATCTTTCACTAGCAAAGGCGATCAGGACAGTTCGTTCTTTCAAATCCCACTATTAGGAGCAACCAAATGACAGAGATGATCTACGCCCTTCTCGCCCTTGCAGCGATCCCAGCGATCCGAGCAGCGATCAAGTCTTACCGAGCAAAGAAAGCAATCCGCGATGTAATCGTTGATGCTGTAGAAGCAGCGGTTGATGAAATTGACAACGATAAGAAATGAACGCACAGGATTACGCTGCTATTGCAGTAGCGATCGTGACGGTTCTGGGTGGTGTAACTGCGATGTTGCAATTCTTGGTTCGTCATTATTTAGCGGAGTTGAAGCCAAATAGCGGCTCATCTATGAAGGACTCAATAAATCGTTTAGAGACACGCGTGGATAAAATCTACGAAATCTTATGCGATAAGTCACAATAAGACCATGGCACGCAAAAGAGTTATAGACCTTGAGGATTTCTCAATGCTAGAAACTTATTGCATTGGGTTAAACGAGTACTGGAAAAGCCTAAAGAAGGCTGGCTTTGCTGATGACATTGCATTATGTCTGCTGCTTGAGCCTTTAACTTATCCAGCAACAATCTTGCCTGCTCCCAACTGGTTGCCACAACTTCCCGATTCCATCCCTTACGATGATGACGATGAGGATTAAATTTGAAACGCTATGCAGTAATTTCAGATCTGCAAGTACCGTATCACTCACCCAAAATGGTAGCCAATGTAGCTGCGTTCATTCGTCGCTGGAAGCCCGATGAGGTTTTATGTGTTGGTGATGAACTTGATATGCCTATGCTTGGTAAATTCAACATTGGCAAGCCGCAGGAAGTTTTAGACGATCTTGGTGCCGATAGAGATTTATGCGCGCAAGTTCTATATGACCTTAAAGTTACTCAGTTGGTTCGATCCAACCACCAACAGCGGTTGTATAATTCTATTGCAGGAAGATTGCCAGCCCTGCTCAAACTGCCAGAACTAGAGTACGAGAATTTTCTTCGTTTGCCTGAATTGGGAATTAAGTTTCATCCATCTTTTTACAACATAACTAAGAATTGGGTAATGATCCATGGTGATGAAGGCGCGCTCAAGCCTCAAGGCGGTTTAACAGCCCTAGCAGCCTCACAGAGGCGTTTAAAGAGCGTTATCCAAGGTCACACCCACAGACAGGGCATATCATCGCTTACAATGGCTTCTGGGGGCGTCATAACAGGTCAGGTGACGGGCGTAGAGGTAGGTCATTTGACAGACATACGCTCAAGCGGGATGGCATACGCCAAAGGTACCCAAAACTGGCAAGCTGGATTCGCCATTTTATATGTGGACAAGGACAAAGTTACTCCCGTATTGGTACCAATTGAAAAGGATTGTTCATTTGTAGTGGAAGGCAAACGCTATGGATGATTTGGATTTGGACATCAAAAAAACCATAGATGACGCAGTTGATGAGGCAGAATTGTTACCAAACCGTTATCAAAAAAGAGCGATAGTTGCTTGATTAGCTCAAAGATCAGCGTATTGTTCTCTATGTGGAAGCGAGAAGGGCTCGCAGATACATAAGGGGCATAAAATGGGAAAAATGAAGGAAGTCTATTTAGACAAATGTATTGACTTTGAACGCCTGAACGAAACCTCAATGCGTTGGGAAAAAGACACTTGGGGCGAGCAAGTTGAAGATGGTCGCTTTGAAGGCAAAATTAACTGGGAACACGATTACATATATTGGTTCGATAACTACGCGACCTTGATGCAAGCTCGCAATATCTTGGAGATGTTTGGCGAGTCTTACGCTGAGATATTTGACGATTATATTGGTCAATGGTGCTTGACCAGCACTTATCAAGATTTGGTGTGGTCATCATGACTTTAACTCAAATTGGATTCATAATGCTGTTTTGGTTATTCAACGCAATGGTGTTCTATTCACTGGGTTGTGATAGCGGTTACAAAGAAGGGCGCCGCGCTGTTCGCGAATACTACGACAAGCGCGAGAAGGTGAGACTATGAAGCATGCGGAAATCTTACAAAGTGCAACAGATTTATATTCAGAACGCGGACTGCATTACGGTCATCCGTCTGACAATATGGCAAGAGCAGCAAGACTCATTAGCGCTTATTTGGAAATGCCAGTTGAGGATTATCAAGTTGCAGTCATACTCTCGCTCGTCAAGATCGGGCGATCTATCGAGGACAGCCAGAAAATCGACACTTGGATCGATGCAGCTAGTTACCTCGCCATTGCAGGACAATTAGCAACAGAGGGGAATGAACTTTATGTTTGATTTGAGTCAGTATGAGACGGTTGACCAGAGGCTCGAAAAGTTCTGGGTCAAATATCCAGACGGCGCAATTATCACAGAAATGGTGGCTTACAAAGATGATAGATACATTTTTAAAGCAAGCGTATATAAGACTTACGCTGATGCATTACCGTTTGCCACAGGGTTCGCTGAGGAGACTGTTAGTAGTCGAGGCGTTAATGCTACTAGCGCATGCGAAAATGCGGAGAGTTCTGCGATTGGGAGAGCGTTGCACACAGGCAATATCTCAAAGCATAGCGAAGGCAAGCCGAGACCAACTTTAGAGGAAATGACTAAGGTTAAGAACAATCAGCCAAAGCCTTTTGCAGAGAAGTTAGCAGACAAGATCACGATGCCAGTAGAGGATGATCCATGGACTGTCAAAGCGGTACAACCATCACCTTCAGCTAGTGAGGCAGTTGCATTGGTTCAGGAAGTTTTAGGGGCTACGAAGATCGACAAAGACATTCCTCATTGCAGTCATGGTGAGCGTGTCTGGAGAACTGGTAACAAAAATGGAAAGCCTTGGGCGAATATGAGCTGCGGCGGTCAACCGCAACGCAACGAGACTTGGGCAGACTTTAACAAGTGTGATCCAATCTGGTATGTCATAGATAATAACGGCGCTTGGAAACCACAGGTGGCAAGAGCATGAAGGTCTGGCGATGTGTTGAATGTAGCGGAAAAGGCTT
>CAIXTG010000144.1 GCA_903922325.1 uncultured Actinomycetes bacterium | reverse complement strand
TTTAACATCAGTAACATTTAATGCAAATCCAGCAATTGTTTATCTTGATTCAAAGAACGGCGCCCTAAAAGTTGCTTTATGGAACGGAAAAGTCTGGATCAAATCTACGGTTGATGGACGCGGTGGATCAGCTGGCCGCACAAGAAATCCAATCGCGGGCGATGTGTCAGCTTGCGTGAGTGGCTCTGGAAAAGCGCAAACCTTACATATGTTCTATGCAGATTCGGTTGATAAAGATCTTAGATACGCAACATACGACGGTAAAGCATTTAAATTTGAAGTCGTTGACGGCAATGGCCCTGCTGTAAATAAATATGAGGATCCGATACGTGTTCGCACCTCAAGTGATGTAAGCGTTTCCAATGCTTGTTCAGTTAGCGCAATAGGAGTGCAAGTATTTTATCGTGATGAATCGCAAGGAGTCTTATTGGGTGCAGTAAAGGCTAGTGGTAGCAAAGAGTGGAAATACGAATTAGTCGATGGTGATCGAAAAACTGATGATCGAACAACAGGCGATGTTGCTTTTCATCTAGATGCACTGTTCGACGGCAGAAATACCATTTTGCTTTATGACTCTGTCTTATCAATTAATCAGCGAAAAGTTGCAACCTCTGGCGCGATTAGAGTCGCTCAGCGAATTGGAGTAAGCCCAACTGCTTGGAGATATACAACTCTTGATAGCTCTGAGGGCCCTATAGCTTTAGTCGGATATGACGTGGAACTTCAAAAAGGTGCGCGCGGGATTTTGGCAACCTGGCTCACTTCGTCAACTTTGACACTTCCAAAGGCTGACCAAATTCGATGGGCATATCTAGCTGCGCCGAAAGTAATAAAAACTATTCCGACGACTGGATATGGAACGCCAAGTCAATTCTTGAGCAGTAACGGCTCAACCACCATTGTTAACTGTCAAGAAAGGCTCTGCGCGGTTGATATATCTACCGAAGCGATCTCCTTGGTAACAAAAGAACAGAGCGCTGATGGTTTTGATTCAGCATGGATCGTTTTGAATAAGGCTCGCTATTTAGTGGCCGGAATAGGTAACAAACTAGTCTCGCTGCGTGCTGCTTAAATTAGCGAACCGCAACGCGCAATACATCTCCGCCTGAAGTTAGAACTACGAGTCCCCCTTCTGCAGAGTATCCCGCTGCAATAGGCGCAGTTAACAATAAATCTGTAAAGGCGCCAATTACGACTCCTTTACTATCAAATTGAAGTGCTACAGATTGTCCTTTTCGCAGTTTAAATCCAGCGACCCCCTTCAAGGTGGCAGTTGGTTCAAATATTGCAAATACAGATCCTTTATCTCCTGCAGCAGCCAGACTTATTCCAGTAGATGGATAACGAGTTGTCCAGGTTGGAACAAATGTAGGGTTGAATTTTGTTATTGCCGTTTCAATCGTCTTGCCACTTTTAACTACACCCGTTAAAAAGTTTGTTGAAGTCCCACTCTGCCAATCACGTATCGCACCCGCGGCAGAACTTCGTACAAGGCTGGAGATAGAGCCGGCCTTGGAAACTTTTAGCAAAATACCATCAACTTTGCCTGCTAACTTTTTCCCTCCGAGCGTTTCACTACTTGATCCAAAGAGAGAAGTCGAACCATCTGAACTACGGAAAACCACATTGAATTTACTTTTAGTGGTTCCAATTTTTATTTCTTTTTCTAGCTTACCTGCTTTAACCAGAATCAGGGATTGTCCATTTTCTCGTGATAGCAATACTGATGCACCTGATGTATTAACCGAAATT
>CAIXTG010000143.1 GCA_903922325.1 uncultured Actinomycetes bacterium | reverse complement strand
CTCTTGCCCATGCCCATGAGATCGGTCCAAACCAAAACTTGGGCATCGCAATTAACGCCGGCCCCGATTCCGATAGTTGGGATTTTCAAGGCGGCGGTAATACGAGTAGCTAGTTCAGCCGGCACGAGTTCAAGAACAATTGCAAAAGCTCCGGCAGCTTCGAGTTCAAGAGCGGCTGCCAAGATGGCATCACCATCGGTGCGACCTTGCACTCGATAGCCGCCAAGTTGATGAAGTGACTGTGGCGTAAGGCCCAGATGGCCCATTACTGGAATTCCAACACTGACTAATTTCTTAACGGTTTCTAAATGAGCACCTTCTAGTTTTACGGCCATGGCGCCGGCTTCTTTAAAGAAGCGAGTTGCTGTGGCCAGAGCTAATTCGGTCGAACTTTCATATGAACCAAAGGGCAGATCGGCAACGACCATGGCTCGCTTTGATGCGGTTACAACTGCGCGAGCCATCGGGATCATTTCATCGACGGTTACCGGGATCGTGTTTTCAAACCCTAGGAAATTATTGCCGGCACTATCGCCGACTAATAAAACCGGGATGCCAGCTTCATCAAAGATCTCAGCGGTCAACTGCTCGTAAGCAGTGAGCATTGGCCATTTTTCGCCGCGCTCTTTAGCGCTGGCCAGATCAAGAATTGTGACGCGTCGATGTTGGGCGCCACCATAAAGCGAGGTCGCTTGAGCCATATTTTCTTACCTTCCTCGAAGCCAAAATGGTCCCCGGGTACGAGTAGAACTTTACCCGAGTACCCTTAACTTATGAAGTTGCGGGTAGCGCTGGCTCAGATCAACCCAACCTTGGGTGATCTAGCGGGTAATGCCGATTTAATCGCCCGCTACGTCGGAGCTGCGCAAGCTGAAGGCGCCGAACTAATCATTTTTCCCGAGATGGTTTTAACTGGTTATCCAGTTGAAGATTTAGCGCTTCGCCCATCTTTTCGTAGCGCATCGATTGCCGCGATTGGCGAATTAGCAAAGCGCTTAAAGGCCGAAGGCCATGGCCAGATAACTGCAGTTGTTGGATATTTAGATCAGATTGCCGATGCCCCAAATCGCCAAGGGCAACCAGTCGGTGCCCCACAAAATGCGGTGGCAATTATTCATAACGGTGAAATAAAAGCCCGCTATGTAAAACAACATCTACCTAACTATGGCGTTTTCGATGAGTTTAGAAACTTTGTCCCGGGCACCGAAACTTTGTTGGTTCGAGTTGGTGGCATTGATGTTGGTATTGCAATCTGCGAAGACCTTTGGCAAGACGGTGGGCTAATTGATGCGCTAGCTGCGCGCCAACCTGGTTTAGTTGTTGTGCCTAATGGCAGCCCCTTTGAACGAAATAAAGATGATGTGCGGTTAGCCCTGGTACAAAAGCGAGCCCGCGAATTTGGTGCTCCACTGGCATATGTAAATATGACCGGCGGTCAAGATGATTTAGTTTTCGACGGCGACACCATTGTGGTTGCTGCCGACGGATCAGTAATTGCCCGCGCCCCACAATTTGCCGATGAGTTAATTGTTCTAGATATTGCTGCAGCTGGTGCTACCGGCAAACCAGATTTAGTTATTTCCGAAGGTGCTGATTCAACGGTTAATTCAGTGGCCCCCATGATCACACCACGACTTAGCGATGAAGCTGAAATTTGGAAAGCACTCGTTTGCGGGTTACGCGATTATGTTTACAAGAATAAATTCCGCAGCGTCGCACTTGGCCTATCAGGCGGCATTGATTCAGCGCTAGTTGCGGCCATCGCAGTGGATGCAATAGGTGCCAAGTGCGTTAATGGCGTGGCTTTGCCGAGCAAGTATTCGTCAGAACATTCAATTGCAGATGCCCAAAGCTTTGCTGATAACACTGGCATTCATTTCCGTATCGTGCCGATTGAACCGATGGTCGCTGCCTATTTAAATTCACTGACTTTAAAAAGTCTAGCCGAAGAGAACTTACAAGCTCGAGTTCGTGGCACAGCTTTGATGGGCATTTCAAATCAAGAGGGTCATTTAATTTTGGCCACTGGCAATAAATCTGAACTAGCTGTTGGTTATTCAACTTTGTATGGCGATGCCGTTGGTGGCTTTGCCCCGATTAAAGATATTTATAAAACCGATGTTTGGGCACTTGCTAAGTGGCGCAATGCCAAAGCAGTTGCCGATGGTGAAGTTCCACCAATT
>CAIXTG010000142.1 GCA_903922325.1 uncultured Actinomycetes bacterium | reverse complement strand
CTAATGCGCGAGATGCAGCCCCGGCAGCACGGCGTAGAACTTCGTGACCGTAATCTTTCTTCGACTCACCGAGACCAGTGAATATCAATAATCGGGTAGTTGAACCCGGCAACTTTGTTATCTCGTTAGCAGCTCCGGTTGCACCCAACTCTTTTAGGGCTGAGAGCAAGGACTTTTCGTCAAGTGAAACCGAGCCAGATTCAATCTTTAAGGTATCCGCTTTAGCGCCTTTGGCTAAACCAACAATCAAAATATCGTCGGCAACTAGAGCATCGGATAAACGGACAGATTTCATAACTCTCCTAAATTGGTCATTCACTTGAACTTGGCTGAGTCTAAAGCAGGAAACCCAGAATATGTAGCGATAGATTGTGCGCCATGAAGCAATCTCCACTGCATGATCGCCATTTAGCCCGTAATGCCAAGATGGCTGATTTCGGCGGTTGGTTAATGCCCATCGAATATCCCGGGGCAGGCGTTTTAGCTGAGCATGCCGCAGTGCGCGAGCGGGTGGGGCTTTTCGATGTTTCGCACCTGGGCAAAGCTTCGGTAATCGGTGCGGGTGCACTGGATTTTTTGAATTCAATGTTAACTAATGACTTATCGAAAATCCCCGATGGTGCGGCTCAGTATTCGATGTTATGCAACAACGCAGGTGGCGTGATCGATGACCTAATTGTCTATCGCAATTCTGCTACCGATTTTTTCTTAGTTCCAAATGCTTCTAATACAAGTGCAGTCGTTGCAGACCTACAAGCAAATGCACCTAGCGGAATTTCGGTTTCGAATCTGCACAATGATTACGGCGTGATTGCTCTGCAAGGACCATTAGCCGCGAAAGTTTTGGCGCACTTTGGATTACAGATCGAAATTGATTACATGGCATTTACTTATGTCTCGATTGCCGGTTGCGACGTGATTGTCTGCCGAACCGGATACACCGGTGAATATGGTTTTGAAGTACTGCCCAAATGGAATGAAGCCTTAATTGTTTGGGACGCGTTAGTCGATCAAGTAGAAGTTAACGAAGGCTTAGTCTGCGGGCTGGGCGCTCGCGACACTTTGCGAACCGAAATGGGCTATCCGCTGCATGGCCATGAACTCTCGTTGGAAATTTCGCCAGTTATGGCAAGTGCGAGCTGGGCGGTTGGTTGGAACAAACCGCAATTCCAAGGCAGTGAAGTATTGAAAGAGCAGAAAGAAAAAGGTGTCACACGACGACTAGTTGCGCTGAAGTCACTTGACCGGGGAATACCGCGCCCCGAGATGCAGATTCTGCATGAAGGTGCAGAAGTAGGCGTCGTTACCAGCGGGACCTTTTCACCAAGCTTAAAGGTGGGCATAGCACTAGCGTTAGTGAATTCTGAATTCAAGGTTGGACAGCAACTCAGTGTTGATGTGCGAGGCCGCGCCTCTAGCGTCGAAATTGTTAAATTGCCATTCATGACATCGCACGTTCGTTAAGAGATAAAGGGGAGACAAAGATGGAATATCGCCGCTTAGGTAATACCGGAATGTACGTTTCGGAAATCTCTTATGGAAACTGGATTACTCACGGAAACCAAGTAGAGGCAACTGCGGCCAATGCCTGTGTGAAAGCGGCCTTTGAAGCTGGAATCACTACTTTTGATACCGCCGATGTTTATGCCGGAACTAAAGCTGAAACCATTTTGGGCAAAGCGCTCAAAGGAGTTAAGCGCGAGTCTTATGAACTATTTACCAAAGTGTATTTTCCAACTGGTACGGGTAAGAATGATCGTGGGCTATCGCGTAAACATATTATGGAATCTTGCAACGCATCGCTAAAGCGATTACAAACTGATCACATCGATCTCTATCAGGCCCATCGCTTCGACTATGAAACTCCGCTCGAAGAAACGCTAAGTGCTTTCGATGATTTGATTCGCCAAGGTAAAGTTAATTACATCGGTGTTTCAAACTGGAAACACACTGAAATTCAAGATGCTTTAAAGATTCAAGACGATAAGGGATACAACCGAATCGTCTCGAACCAACCTTCTTATTCAGCGATCTATCGAGTTATTGAAGCAAAAGTTGTGCCGCTTTGTGAGCGCGAAGGAATCAGCCAGATCGTTTACTCGCCGCTGGCACAAGGCGTTCTAACCGGTAAATATCTACCTGGCAAGAAAGTTCCGACAGATTCACGTGGTGCTAATAAGAATAATAATGGTCAATTTATGCAAGGCATGATGAACGATGAATTTCTCGGCCACGTTGCCAAATTGCAACCAATTGCCGATGCGCAGGGTCTGACTATGTCTCAGTTAGCACTAGCTTGGATTCTTAGTAATCCAAATGTGGCAAGCGCGATTATGGGTGCTACTAAGCCGAAGCAAGTTACTGAAAATGCCAAAGGCAGTGGAATAAAGCTCGAACCATCGGTGATGAAAGAAATAAATGCAGCGCTAAAACCAATTGTTCAAACTGATCCAAACTTGATGGGCAGCCCTAAGCCTCGCGCTTAACTACTTTTTCTTTTGGTATGCAGCTGATGGCTTAGGTGCGCGCAAGCGGCGCATCTGAGTCGAACGCAACCAGCCATACATTCCAAGACCTTTGGGATTGGCATCTGGGAACTTTTCAACAATTTGCTTCTTAAGTTTGCGACTCAAGAAGAAACCATCAACGACGGCAAATAAGAGAACTGTGTACATCAGCACGATTGCAATGATGTTGACTGTCATGTTTGGAACGACTGAGAAAAGCAGAACTACGAAAATAATTGGCATGAAAAATTCACCGATTGAACGGCGGGCATCTACTTCGTCGCGCACAAATCGGCGCACTGGGCCACGGTCGCGAAGTGGTAGCGCGTTTTCATCACCACGAAGGTATGCCTCACGAGCAAGAACGCGACGTTCGCGAGCTAGCGCTTTTTCGCGCTTCTTAGCTTCTTTGCCAATTACCGGCGCAAGAGTTGAAACTTTGCGCTTTGATTCGGCATCTTTACGAGAAGGTGTTGGGCGACCTTTTTTTGCGGCTTCTTCAGTCATGGCGAAACTATAGAGCCAGCATGCGCTCTAGTGCGAGTTTTGAATACTTGCGAACTTCTTCAGGCACAATGATTTGATTGACTACCTGACCCTGAACCAAAGACTCCATAGCCCAAACTAGGTGGGGTAAGTCGATTCGGTTCATAGTCGAGCAGTAACAAACGGTCTTATCAAGGAACAATATTTCCTTATCGGGCATCGTGCGCGACAAGCGCTGAACGAGATTTAACTCTGTTCCAATAGCCCACTTAGAACCGGCTGGGGAATTCTTGACAGTCTGAATAATCTTTTCAGTTGATCCAACTTCATCGGCAATCGCGACAACTTCGTGCTGGCATTCTGGGTGAACTAGAACTTTTACATCGGGCACACGTTTGCGAACATCAGCTACATTTTCAGCCGAGAAGCGACCATGAACAGAACAGTGACCTCTCCACAAGATTACTTTTGCGTTGCGTAATTCTGCTTCGGATAAACCGCCCATTGGTTTCCAAGGATTCCAAACGACGCAATCAGTCAGTGACAAGCCCATCGAGAGCACAGCTGTGTTTCGGCCCAGGTGCTGATCAGGCAAGAATAGAATTTTTTCGCCTTGGGTAAAGGCCCATTCCATTGCACTTTTGGCGTTAGACGAAGTGCAGATGGTGCCGCCATTTTTGCCGGTAAAACTCTTAATCGCGGCTGACGAATTCATGTAAGTGACTGGAATTGTTTTCTCGGCAATACCTAGACCCGCCAATTGATTCCAGCAATCATCTACTTGGTTAGCTGCCGCCATATCTGCCATTGAACAACCAGCAGCTAAGTCAGGCAGAATAACTTTCTGATTATCGGCAGTTAGTACATCGGCGCTTTCAGCCATGAAGTGGACGCCACAAAATATTATGTATTCGGCTTGCGGATTTTCGGCAGCAGCTTGAGCCAACTTAAATGAGTCACCAGTAATGTCGGCGAATTCAATAACTTCATCGCGCTGATAGTGGTGGCCAAGAATCATTACTTTCGAACCCAGGGCCGCTCGCGCAGCACGTGCTCGCTCAACCAAATCTGGGTCACTTGCTGCAGGCAATTCGCCGGCACACGAGACACCGCGTTCGCTGGTTAGATCGCGTTCGCGCCCCATCAGTAGAAGGTCAGTCAATGCCATGGCGACATTCTCTCGAATTTTGGCGCTCCTGTCGCATTTGGAGTGCAGGTTTGGCGCTGCCATGGCTACTATTAAGCCCTGCAAGCAGAATTTTTAGGGGAGAGCAATGACTACCGAAGCCGTAGATATCAAAACCACCAGCATCACTTTGTCTGATGTCGCAGCCAGCAAAGTAGCTGCGCTGTTGGCTCAAGAAGGTCGCGATGATCTTTGTCTACGAGTAGCGGTTCAACCTGGTGGCTGTTCCGGCCTGAAATATCAGCTTTATTTCGATGACCGCAATCAAGATGGCGACATCGTGCGCGAGTTCGGCACTGTTAAAGTCGTAATCGACAAGATGAGTGATCCATACCTAATGGGTGCAACGATTGACTTCGTGGACACAATTGAGTAGCAAGGCTTCACAATCGATAATCCAAACGCGCAAGGCTCATGTGCTTGCGGCGATTCATTTAATTAATCTCGAACGACTTTAACTTTATGAAAATTGGCGTCGCGGGCTCTGTTGGCCTGGACCATTTAATGACCTTTCCGGGGAAATTTACCGATTCGTTGGTTGCCGGTTCCCTTGAAAAAGTCTCACTCTCTTTCTTAGTAGATGGTCTCGAAGTTCGTAGAGGCGGTTGTGCTGCGAACATTGTTTATGGCATGGGCGTCCTTGGTTTAAATCCAGTTCTAATTGCAGCGGTTGGAAAAGATTGGGCAGATTACGATGCCTGGTTGCTTCGCCACGGCGTTGATACATCACACGTTTTAATTTCGACTACTCAATTCACGGCCCACTTCATGGTCACAACAGATACAGAGCTAAATCAGATTGCATCCTTCTTCCCAGGTGCGATGTCTGAAGCCCGAAATATTGAACTTGGGCCAATCATGGATAAAACTGGTCGTTTCGATATCGTCGTAATTTCGCCAGATGATCCTGAAGCGATGCTGCGACATTCTGAAGTTTGTCGTTCGCAAGGGATTGCTTTTGCTGCAGATCCTTCACAACAAATGGCGCGCATGAGTGGCGAGGAAATTCGTCAGTTGATAACTGGCGCGAAGTACTTATTCTTAAATGAATATGAATTAGCACTAGCGATGCAAAAAACTGGCTGGACTGATGCCGAGATTCTTGATTTGGTCGAGTACCGAGTTGTAACGCTAGGTTCAAAGGGCGCAAAAGTTGAATCCAAGAGCGGCGAGTTTGTGCAAGTAACGGTTCCGAAGGAAAAAGCGAAAATAGATCCAACCGGTGTTGGTGATTCATTTAGATCCGGTTTCATTGCTGGTTTAGCCTGGGGTTTAAGTCACGAACGTTGCGCGCAACTAGGTTCGATGATTGCAACGTATGTAATTGAAACAACTGGTACTCAGGAATATCGCTTCACCGCTGCTGAGTTCGTTGCACGTTTTGCCGAAGCTTACGGAGACGAAGCAGCTAGCGAGATTTCTGCACAACTGAAGTAATAGCGCTAATTAGTTTGCGCACTTCGGCTTCGGTTACCCCATGATGCAAAGTTATCCGTAGATTTCCCTCGCTCTTCATGCCCAAGGCGCTCAACACATGACTTGGTTGCATTTGGGCTGCGGTACAAGCAGACCCAGAATCTAGAACGAAATTGATTTCGTTTAATTGTCTAACTAGATCTTCGCCTACACAACCTTCTGCAACTAGGGCAATCGTTTGCCCAACACAATCTGATTCATTACCAGCGAAAGTAATTCCGATGTCGGCCTTTGAAAGTGATTCTCGGATTAGTTTATTGAACTCCCTGATCTGAAGGCTTTGAGTCGCTTCTTCCTTTAACCATTCATCTAAGGCAACGGCGCTTGCTAGCAGAAGTGGTAATGAAGATGATTCCGGCGTTCTGCGAATTCCTAAGTTTGGTAGCGGGTTATTCCAAGCAGTTGAGTTGCGAATGGCCAAAATTCCGATTCCTGCTGGACCTTGCCAACTTGTGGCATCAAAAATTGCGCTATCCCATCGAATAGGTAGTGCCAGATTTGGTGCCGCGGAATAATCAAGAGCCACATAAGTTGGATTAATTTTCTCGATTACTAGATCAACGTCTTGAGTTATTCCAGTTTCGATATTGGCACCTTGGAGCGCTAAAACACTTCGACTCGATAATTCCGCTAGCTCAGCGATTTTGCCATTAGCCCCGACATTTCTTATCCGGGTAGAGCCGCCTGATTTTTCATGAGCCACACCGACAGCGAAAACGCTACGACGATCGACCGATGAATGAAGCAACGTGCGCTCTGCGTTTAACAAGCCAGAAATTGCTAAGTGTTGCCCGAGACGTGGCTCACCAATTACTTCGATTTCACTTGGTCTTAAGGCCAAGTTTTCTGCAATTGACTCGATCGCCTCATTTCGAAGGATCGCAGTCCTAGATGAGTCATCACCAATTTTCGCTGGATCTGCCCAGCCCTGCCCGAAAGCTTCTATTAAAAGGGCGCTTGCGGCAGGGTGGAGCGGTGATTGACTTGTGAAATTTCCTGTGACCCGAACCACGCAGTGAAGGCTACTCCTGACTGAAGCCGACGTCTAAGCGGGGCACTATCCTTACGCTATGAAATTGAATACCACTCGTCGTGGCCTTGTAGTTCTAATTCCGGCCATTTTCGCCCTGACTGGATGCGCTAAAGACGCTGATTCCGGATTTAGTGGTGATGCATCGAGCATTAACGAAATTTCGCATTCGCTCTGGACTTACTCCTGGTTAGCAGCTGCAGTTGTCGGTGTATTTACTGCAATCTTGATCGTATGGCCGGCGATTTTCCATCGTGCACCAAAGGATGGGCCAGAATTTCCTAAGCAGACGCAGTACAACGTGCCGGTCGAAATTGCTTACACCTTGATTCCATTCATCATTGTTGCGGCGATGTTTTACTACACCGCAGTTAAAGAAAATCAAATCGTTAAGCCACAAGAAAATGTTCAGCACGAAATAGTCGTCAACGGTATTCAATGGTCGTGGCAATTTACGTATCTAGATGCTGGCAAAGATGTAACTGTCACCGGAACTCCAGCTAAGCCACCGGTACTGGTTGTGCCGCAAGGCGAACGAGTTCGTTACACAATAAATTCAAATGACGTAGTGCACGGTTTCTGGATCCCTGAATTTATGATTCAAATTCAAAACTTACCTGGCGTTACCAATCATCTGGAATTCACGGCTAATAAGTTGGGAGATTTCCCTGGCCGCTGCAACATTCTTTGCGGACGAAACCATGCGCAAATGCTTTTCACCGTTCGCGTAGTAACGCCGGCCGAATACGAAACTTATATTTCGAATCTGAAACTTGAAATCGAGAAGGCGAGCCAAGCATGACCACATACGCTCAACGCGAAGCGGGGGAGACAACAACTGTTGCGCCTACCTCTAAAGGCCGCCATTTTGTGCGCTTCATAACCTCGACTGATCACAAGACAATCGGTTATCTCTATTTGATGACAACTTTTGCTTGGTTCTTAATTGGCGGAGTTCTAGCGCTTGTTTTACGGGCCGAACTAACTCGTCCGGGTATGCAATTCATTAGCAATGAGCAGTACAACCAAGTTTTCACAATGCACGGAACCATTATGTTGTTGATGTTTGCGACACCTTTATTCGTTGGTTTTGCCAACGTGATTATGCCGTTACAAATCGGCGCAGCAGATGTGGCTTTTCCACGTTTAAATATGTTGTCCTACTGGATTTATTTATTTGGCGGAATCATGGCTTTCGCTGGCTTCCTATCTCCAGGTGGCGCAGCTTCATTTGGTTGGACCGCGTATGCGCCACTGTCTAATTCGCAATACTCACCGGGAATTGGTGGCGATCTCTGGATCGTTGGCTTAGCTATTGGTGGTATCGGCACAATTCTTGGTGGCGTTAACTTCATTACAACAATCTTCACAATGCGTGCACCAGGCATGACTATGTTCCGCATGTCGATCTTTAGTTGGAACGTATTGCTTACTTCGATTTTAGTTTTGCTTGCATTCCCACCACTTGCAGCAGCCTTACTCGCACTTGAATCTGACCGATTATTTGGTTCGCATATCTTCGACCCAGCCAATGGAGGTGCGATGCTCTGGCAGCATCTCTTCTGGTTCTTTGGGCACCCCGAGGTTTATATTCTGGCTTTACCGTTCTTCGGTATTGCTACCGAGATCTTGCCGGTATTTAGTCGTAAACCAATCTTTGGTTATAAAGGTTTGATCGCGGCAACCATTGCAATCTCTGCACTTTCAGTTTCAGTTTGGGCGCACCACATGTTTGCAAGTGGACAAGTCCTCTTACCGTTCTTCTCATTCATGACGTTCTTGATCGGTATTCCGACTGGCGTGAAGTTCTTCAACTGGATTGGCACGATGTGGCGCGGTCACGTAACTTTTGAAACACCAATGCTTTGGGTTATGGGTTTCTTGATCACCTTCTTATTCGGTGGATTAACTGGCATCATTTTGGCTTCACCACCACTTGATTTCGCGGTTTCTGCTTCATACTTCGTAGTTGCGCACTTCCACTACGTGCTATTTGGCACCGTGGTCTTTGCGATGTTCGCTGGCTTCTATTTCTGGTGGCCAAAGATGACCGGACGTATGCTTAATGAACGTCTTGGAAAAATCCACTTCTGGACTCTCTTCTTTGGTTTCCACACAACTTTCTTGATCCAGCACTGGCTTGGCATCAAGGGTTTCCCTCGACGTTATGCCGATTACCTAGCTACTGATGGATTTACCACTATGAATATGATTTCAACAATCGGATCAATCCTGTTGGCGCTATCTATGATTCCGTTTGCAATCAATGTTTGGATTACTCGTAAATCACCACTAGTTAATTGCGATGATCCTTGGGGATATGGCGCTTCATTGGAATGGGCAACCTCATGCCCACCACCTCGCCACAATTTCTTAACGATGCCACGCATTCGTTCCGAACGTCCAGCATTTGATCTGCACCACCCACACATTAAGACTGAGGGGCACTAATTAAATGAAAGCTAATTATCGCCTCTTTGTTGGTTTAGCAGTTTTCTACGCGATCATGACTTTTGTTTATTACTATGTTGGTGGCGAACCACTTGGTATTTCATGTCTGCTACTTAGTTCTTTGCTAGCTGCAATGGTTGGCTATTACGTTTGGTTTACTAATCGTCGAATCGGCGTAACGTTGCCAGAGGATAATTTAGAAGGCGAGATCGCAGACTCAGCAGGCGAGCTTGGTTTTTATAGTCCGCATTCATGGTGGCCACTACCAGTTGCGGCTAGCATGTTTGCAGTCGGTCTTGGTCTGATTATCGGTTGGTGGTTAACGCTTTTAGGCGTCGGCGCACTTGTGATTAGCATTATCGGTTTCGTTACCGAGTACGAGAAGCCAAGCAACGACTTAGCTCATCACTAATTAGCGCAGCCGTGCTCAAGAAATTTGCGCCTGGTCTTTTTGTAATTCTCTGGAGCACTGGCTTTATAGGGGTTAAGTACGGAATCCCTTATGCGCCACCGTTCTACTTTGTCGCTATCCGTATGGCAATAGCAGCACTTCTATTATTTGTGGCAATCTCGTTCTTGCGTAAGAGTCAACCAATCACTCGTTCGATCATCTGGCCTTCCACATTAATTGGTTTAACTTTGCACGGCGCTTACTTGGGCGGGTGCTTCTTTGCCGTTAGCAGAGGATTGCCAGCTGGCGTCACAGCGCTGATAGTTAGCTTGCAACCAGTATTGGTAAGCCTCTTTGCAGCCAGATATCTGGGCGAGCCACTAAGAGCTAGAGCGGTTTTCGGTTTACTGCTCGGATTGATCGGACTCTTTGTTGTTGTTATCCCGCGCATCAATGTGTCCGGCGCGAATGCCATTTCACTGATATCGATTGGTGCCTGTGTGATCGGACTTCTAGGTGGTACCAGCGGAACTATTCTGCAGAAGAAATATGGGGGAGTGATACCAACTCTTAGCGGCACCTCGATTCAATATGCAGCAACCGCAGTCGTTATGTTGATGCTAGCTTTGATATTTGAAGAACCAAATATCACCTGGTCGCGTGAATTCATTGGAGCTCTAACGTGGTTGGTTCTGGCTCTTTCATTTGGTGCAATTCTTTTGCTCTTTTTTCTGCTTTCTAATGGCAGTGCCGCAAGTGTTTCCTCGTTGTTCTATCTAGTTCCTGCTATTACTGCGATCGAAGCCTACTTTTTCTTCGACGAGCACATCTCTATGCTTTCGCTAATCGGAACAGCAGTCACAGTGGCCGGAGTCTGGCTAGTTGTCGGAAAGCCAAAAGACTAAAACTTAGCTTTGGAGGCGCTTGGTCGTGCAGGATCGCTCTGCCAAGTAAGCGGCAGATTGCACATGTATTGTAAAAAGTGCAAGGGTATTGGGCCAGCCAGCGTCTCTGGGTCCAGATAATCGAAGCTAAATCCTTCCTGCTTTTCAAGGCCGACGAGATGGAGATTATTGGTGGAGTTCCAACCCAGTATGTAATCGCCGAACGGAAGTAGAGAGTGCATACCGGTATGCATAAATGTCTCTTTAATTTCGACATG
>CAIXTG010000141.1 GCA_903922325.1 uncultured Actinomycetes bacterium | reverse complement strand
GCTATAGGCCAATACTTCATTGGCTAGCGCCTCGACTTCAGGAGTGAACTCATGCATGCCGAGAGTCTGCCACTAATTAAGAAATTTGGTTAACGAATATTGCGTTGAGTCTTTTTAATTATGTTTCGCAACATGGTTGGAAATACAAAAGTGTGAAATGGCAGCACTGAATACCAATACAGCTGCCCACC
Organism: uncultured Actinomycetes bacterium; assembly: GCA_903922325.1. Lineage (GTDB taxonomy): Bacteria > Actinomycetota > Actinomycetes > Nanopelagicales > Nanopelagicaceae > Planktophila. The sequence goes on along the minus strand of CAIXTG010000141.1, from coordinate 21,705 downwards.
TAAGCCACGTGGTGAAAACGTCGCTTCTTGAATTATTCGAGTTTTTCCATTTTCTTCAGACACTCGGAATTCCAGCCAAGCTTTTCCGGGTAAGACCATTTCGGCATAGAGGCGCAATACAGATTCGCGTTCAATTCTCTCAACGCGCCAGAAATCTAAACTATCGCCAACTCGTAAATGATCCGGGTCTCGTCGACCTCGACGTAATCCGACCCCACCAAACATACGATCTAATAAGCCACGAGCAAACCAGAGAAAATCTGAACCGTACCAACCATGCGGGCCACCTATACCTTCAATTGTTTTCCAGATCTGCGCTAGTGGAATATCAGTAGTTGCTTCGCGCGAATCTTTCAGAATCATTTCTCCCGCCCAATCCGGATCTCCTTGAGCTTTCTGCCAAGGTGCAGTTGGGTACGAAGCATCTGACCATCGGGTTTCCACTTGTCCATCACTAGTTCTGGAAAGTGCCAAGGTGATTGCGCTCTCTACATTGAGCAAACCTTCGGCAGGTTTCGGAATCAAGCTATCAATACTCTTTTTTGGATCTGCGACAACTTCATTTATGAGTGAACCAACGAGTGGTCGAGCGAGCGCAGTCGGAACTGGCGTTACTAGCCCAATCCATAAACTTGATAGTTCTGGCGTTAACACTGGAACTTTAATTATCCATCTGCGCGGCAAACCAGATAGTTTGGCAAACTTTTGCATCATGTCAGCATAGGAAAGTATCTCGGGGCCGCCGATATCAAAAACTTGATTTACTGGGGTTTCCAGAAGTGCAGTGCTTCGCAAATAATGTAGAACATCTCTAATTGCAATTGGGTGTGTCAAATTGGAAACCCACTTGGGCGTCGTCATGATTGGTAAGCGGTGAGTTAAGTGACGCAACATTTCAAAAGATGCCGAACCTGAACCAATAATAATTCCGGCCCGTAGCTCTAAGACTGGGACTGCGCCAGAAGCTAACTCGGTACCTGTTTGAACTCGAGAAGCTAAATGCTGGCTAGATTTCTTATCATTTGCTATTCCGCCCAGATAAACAATTTGCGAAACTCCCGCAGCTTGGGCAGCTGTGGCAAAACCACGCGCCATAACCGCTTCAATGTCATCAAAATTCTTACCTAAATTAATTGAGTGCAATAAATAGTAAGCCGTATGAATTCCAGTAAGCGCTGCAACTAGATCAGATTGCGAATTGGCATTACCTTCAACAATTTCCACATGGTTAAACCAGGGCTGGCCTTTAATTTTCTCTTTATCGCGCACCAAGACTCGAACTTCTAAATCTTCATTCAATAAAGTTCGCACCAAACGACCGCCCACATAGCCAGAAGCGCCTGTAACAAGGTACTTGCGGGCTTTGGTCTGCGGTTCCATGAGATAAACCATAGACTTAACCAATTAGTTTTGCAGTTTTGAATTTGGAAAGGAGATCACATGGCTAAGCCTCGCGTAGTTATTCTGGGTGCCGGCTTTGGTGGCTTAACGGCTGCCCGCGAGTTAGCCGGCAAAGCTGATGTAACCCTAGTCGATCGCCATAATTTCCAAACTTTCCTGCCTTTGCTCTACCAGGTTGCAACTGCGGGGTTAGCAGCTGATCATGTGGCTTATCCAGTTCGAAGCGGTTTGCGCAAAAGCGATATTAAATTTCGAATGGGTTCACCGATCGAAATCGATCACAAGAACCAAGCGGTCAAGTTAGATAGCAGCGAAGTTCTTCATTTTGATCACTTAATTTTCGCCCTTGGCTCAGCGACTGCAGACTTTAATATTCCTGGAGTTAGTGAACACGCACTGGGCATGAAGAGCGTTGCCGATGCGATTAATATTCGAGCCGAAATCATGCGCCGATTCGAAGATCTTTGCCGTTTTGAAGATGAAACAGTTCTGTCATTAACCGTAGTTGGTGGCGGGCCAACTGGTGTTGAGATGGCCGGTGCGCTTGCCGAACTCATATCTGGGCCACTTAAGAATGACCACGAACACGCGGCTAAACACATGAAGATTAATCTGATTGAAGCTGGGCCACGTCTATTGCCGACATTTTCGGCCAAGTTATCTGACCGTACTAAACAAGATTTAGAAAAGATGGGTGTTACGGTTTTTCTAAATACTGCTGTGGCAAAAGTCGAACCACGTAAAATCTCAATTAAAGATGGCGCTGATATCCCATCTGAAGTAACTATTTGGGCTGCAGGTGTACGCGGTGAGCCAACTGCAGAAGCACTAAAACTTCCAATTGTTAAATCAAGAATTGACACAACGCCTACTTTGCAAGTAAATCACTATCCAAATATTTGGGCGATCGGTGACATCGCAGGTTTGACCGATGCAAAAGGCAATTTGCTTCCAATGGTTGCGCCAGTTGCGCTTCAACAAGGTGCCTGGGCAGCAAAACAGATTCTGAATCTGAGCAATGGTCGTCCTACCGAAGATTTTAAATATCGCGATAAAGGTTCAATGGCCACTATTGGCCGTCATAAGGCAGTTGTAGAAGTTAAGAAACTTAAGCTAACTGGAGTTCCTGCTTGGTTTATCTGGATTTTCCTACATCTCTTCTATCTTTTAGGTGGTCGCAATAAAGTTGGCACAATTGCCGACTGGACCTGGAACTACTTAACTTTTGATCGCGGAAATCGCCACATTATGGATATCGCGTAGTAGTTACCGCAGATGAAATATTTAAACGTCTCTGGTTACCCACTGTGGAGTTTTGAGTGGGCTAATAACGGCGAAGCAGTTCTCTTATTACATGGTGGACTAAGCAATACTGACTCATTTGCTGATGTAATGGTTACTCCCCTGCAAGATTCATTTCACTTATTCGCATACGACCGAGCTGGCCATGGCCGCAGTGCAGATCAACCAGGTAGTTTCTACTTCAATTTCCAACGTGATGAAGCAATTGCATTTATTGCAGAGGTAATTAAGGGGCCCGTTCATTTAGTTGGATACAGCGATGGTGCCAATATCGCACTAATGGTCGCTATCGCGCGGCCCGATCTGGTTAAGTCAATTGTTTCAATCGCTGCTAACTTCAATGCAGATGGGATTGTTGAGCTGCCGATATTTGATCCGGCTGGAATTAGCGATGAAGAACGAGCTGAATACGCCGAAATGTCACCAGATGCTCCTGAAACGCTAGATCTAAAGATTGCCAAAATGCATGAGATCTGGAAAGTAGAACCAAAAATTGATGTCACGGATATCGCACAAATAGTTGTTCCGACGCTAGTAATGGCTGGCGATGATGATGTCGTAAAACATTCACATTCAATTGAACTTTATGAAGCTCTACCGTTTGGACAATTAGCGATTGTTCCGGGAACTTCACATGGGTTAGTAAAAGAAAAACCGGAAATTGTAACTGCGATTATTAAAAGTTTTTTAAGCGATCAGTCTTATCCGATAACTCGGCAGCCGATCCGCCGCAGTAATCCGGCTTAATTCTCGATTGGTTCAATCTTGCCAGTAGCTACGTGATAAATCCCGCCACTAACAATTACATTTTTAGGAATTAGCGGGAAGGCGCGGATACGCGCGAGATCCTGACTTAGCGCAGCGCGTTGATCAACCACGGTGTTAAATTCGAGCGAGCGAGTATCTACGCCATGTTTTTCCTCGATCATGGCATGAATAACTTCTTCGTCTTCTTGGGCCATACGACAATCTGTGTGAGGCATTACCAAAATGCGATCAACGCCAAGCAAATAAGTTGCTAAAACCAAGGTACGAAGCACATCTTGGGTAACTCGAGCTCCGGCATTACGTAAGATTTTTGCATCACCAGATTTCATACCAACTACTGAAAGCGGATTAATACGTGAATCCATGCAGGTAACAATCGCTAGACCTCGAGCTGCTCGGCCAGTTAACTCGCTATATTTAAAATTTTTCGCATAATCTTCATTGGCACGCCAAAGATCATCAAAACCAGGTTGAAAATCTGGGTTAATCGATTTGCTCATGAAGCTAAGTCTAACAACGCAATTCACCAACCGCACCCGCAGGTACGAATGGATGCTGAGGAAAAACTGAATTTACGCGTTGGTAAGGTGAATTCTGCAACGGTCTTGGATCTAGATCGCCTTTGTTTGGCCACATGGAGAATGCACGTTCGGCTTGTGCAGTAATTGTCAGTGACGGGTTAACGCCTAAATTCGCAGTGACACTCGAACCATCGACAATATGTAAGTTCGGATAATTGAATACTCGGTGGTACGGATCAATCACGCCATGTTCAACATCAGAACCTATTACGCAGCCGCCAACAAAATGGGCGGTAAATGGGGCATTAATTAAATCGCCAATATGACCGCCTGCAATACCGCCTCTGTTTTTTGCGATTCGGCGCACAACATCGTTTGCAGCAGGAATGTAAGTTGCATTTGGTTTAGTCGGATCATTCTGTGAAGATAATCGATATCCAAAAATACTTTTCTTACCAAAAACCGAAACTGATGAATCAACATTTTGCATAACTAAAGCAATAACGGTTCGCTCACTCCACTTACGCACATCCATTATTCGAATCAAATTACTCGGCTTGCGAGCAACTGCTTTCAGCCACTGGGCACGACGATCTTTCGCTTTATAACCATCAGTCATGACCGTCTGCAGCATTCCCATTAAATTACTGCCTTTGCCATAACGAACAGGCTCAACGTGGGTATGGGGCTCTGGAAAGAATGATGAAGTAATAGCTGAGCCTTGGCTGTAATCAATCCCGCCTTTAGGCATGATGGAACCAACAAGTGATTCACTATTAGTTCGCGATAGCTCGCCCAACTGCTTTGAAAGCTTTGGCAACGCTTGAGTATCGCGCATCTTATGAAGTAATTTCTGGGTGTTATAGGTTCCTGCTGCAACTACTAATTCCCTGGCCGTAAAAATACGTTTACGGCCAAACCAAGCGGAACTCTTACGCACGACAATTCGCCAACTGCCATCACTTTCTTGACTAAAACTTTCAACGGTATGTTGCGGGAAAACTGTGGCTCCGGCTTTTTCGGCAAGTCCCAAATAATTCTTAGGCAAGGTATTTTTTGCGTTGAATCTGCAGCCGGTCATGCATGATCCACATTGCATGCAGCCATCTCGGTTAGGTCCAACGCCACCAAAAAACGGGTCACCACCATTTGCACCAGGCGCAGTACCAAAATAAACACCTAGCGGTGCCATCCGAAACGTGTGACCAACTCCCATTTCTTCAGCGACTTCCTTCATTGCGGCATCTGATGGTGAGAAATATGGATTTTCAATTACACCCAACATTCTTGATGCTTGGTCATACCAGGGAAGTAATTCGCTCTTCCAATCTGTAATTTTATTCCACTGCGCATCATCGAAATAACTATCAGGCGGTTGATACAAAGTGTTTGCATAAACTAACGAGCCGCCGCCAACACCTGCCCCAGCAAGAACTAAAACATCAGGCAAAACGTGTATGCGCTGTATTCCATTTAAGCCTAGACGCGGCATAAAAAGGAATTTGCTTATTCGCCAAGAAGTTTTTGGGTAATCTTTTTCAGAAAATCTACGACCAGCTTCTAAGACTGCAACTCGATAACCTTTTTCAGTAAGGCGAAGGGCTGCGACAGATCCACCGAATCCGGATCCAATAACTACAACGTCATAGTCAGATTCTTTAGCTGGCACATTCTTACTGTAGCCCTGGCTATCAAAAAAATGGAGCCCCCCGTCAGGATTGAACTGACGACCTACGCATTACAAGTGCGTTGCTCTACCACTGAGCTAGGGAGGCCTTTACTTACATCGCTGCAAGGGTCGTAATTATGGCAGTTATCTGCCAGTTAAGGAAAATCGTCCGCTTTTTTTAGCGAGAAAATGGCCATTTTACTGGTTCGGGGTACTTTGCATCGCGCCCGTCACCAGATGATTTTCCACGAACACGCCGCCATATCCATGGCAGTGCAAATGTAATGAACCAAGCAGTGCTTGTTGCCTTTTTAACTAACCAAGGAGTTGGTTTAGCGGCCGGCAACGGCATTCGCCAATTCGGATCGAAGGGCATACCAAGGACTTCTAGTACGCCTTGCGCCACACGATCATGGCCAAGTGAGTTTAAATGTAACCGATCGAATGCCAATAGTCGCCGATCAGATAAAAACTGCTCTTCGTTTGCATCCACAATTATTGCGCCAACTTCAGCGGCCATGCTCCGAACATTTTTATTAAAAGTGCTAAACCGTTCAGCCCACATATCGGCCGTCTTACCGGTATTTCCGGTTCGCTCTAGAACTGTAAATAACATTAACGTTGCTCCGGTTGCTGCTAACTTTCTGACTGCTTCGTTATAAATCGGAAAAACATTCTCGGGCCGATAGTTAGGTCGCAGAACATCATTTGCGCCAGCATGAAATGAAACTAGAGTTTCTTTTCCGGTGATTAGCGGAATTGCCAGCGGTACTTGATCGGCAGCAACTTGCGTTACTAACTTGCCGCGAATCGCTAAATTTACATAAGTGAAATTAGGTGACTGAGTTGTTAAGACATCAGCTACGCGATCAGCCCATCCTCGAAAATTTCCGTCAATAATCTCATCAGTCATACCTTCGGTGAAAGAATCACCAAGTGCAATAAATCTTTGATAAGTCATTTTAATTCTTTCGACGTTGCTCGTCTATCCAGAAGAGCGCTATCGAGGTTGCCACACTTGCATTTAGGGATTCAGTAGCAGAGTTCATTGGAATTGAAACAACTAGATCGCATTTTTCACGAACTAAGCGAGATAGGCCTTTGCCTTCGCTGCCAACAACGATCATTAGCGACTCGGTTGCAACTTTCATACCGCTTAGTGATTCATCGCTTTCGCCATCTAAACCAATGACAAAGCAGCCTAATTTCTTAGCTTCTTCAATGGTGCGAGCCAAGTTAGTTACTTGGGCAACTGGCATGCGCGCAGCTGCACCAGCAGATGCTTTCCAGGCCGATGCAGTCATTGCGGCTGCACGACGCTCAGTCATTACAACACCATTTACACCAAAAGCACCTGCGCTACGAATGATTGCACCAAGATTACGTGGATCAGTAACACCGTCTAGTGCCACAATCAACATTGGATTCTTTGCGCGTTGAGTTATTTCTTCGAAACTTGAGTACTGATAAGGCTTAATTGCGAGAATAATTCCTTGGCTATTTGGTGAGATGCCTTCAACTTCAGCACGGTGAACTTCGCGAATCGGAAGTTGTAAGTGAAGTGCTAATTGCAGTGACTCTGCGATGCGATCATCAATATCAATTCCGCGAGCTACTAGTACTTCGGTTGCCGGAACAGATGCGCGTAACGCCTCGAGTACTGCGTTACGACCTGCAACAATTTCGCCCTTTGGTTTATCAATTCTGGAATTACGTCCGGCTGAACTACGTGGTGTTGTACCAGTACGTGGTGTTGTGCCTGCACGTGGATTCGCTTTTGCTTTTTCGGCAGCTTTCTTGCGCTTAGCAGCTGCGTGATATGGGCGGTCTTCGGCTTTTGGAGTCGGACCTTTACCCGTTAAACGCTTTTTGTTCTTACCACCGGTGCCAGTAGTTGGTCCTTTTTTAGATCCACGTATTGCGCCTTTGCGCTCTGAATTACCGGCCATTTAATTGCTACCTTCTGAACGTGAGATCGACCAACGTGGTCCTTGAGCTGTGTCTTCAATTGAAATTCCTAATGCGAGTAAGCCATCGCGAATTTGATCTGATGCCGCAAAATCTTTGCGTTCGCGCGCTGAAGTGCGTTGCGCAAGAACTAAATTAATTACGCCATCAAGAGCTCCGGTTAGCGACTCACTTTGAACGCCGCTGGCAAAAGCTGGATCAAAGGGATCGCAACCCAGCACTTCGAGAGCTCCGCGAATAAAGCTAGCTGCACTCGCAATGCCTGCTCTATTACCTTCAGTTATTGCGCTGTTTCCTAACCGCAATTGCTCTGAAATTCCAGCCAGCGCCTGTGGCACAGCTAAATCTTCATTCATGGCAGCCACAAAATCAGCAGATAACGCTGGTTCTGGCTGGCTACCTAAGATCTCGGTTGCGCGCATAAGAAAGTTTTCAATACGGCGAAAACCAACTGCTGACTCTTCTAGAGCAGCTGGGGAGAATTCCAACATTGACCGGTAATGAGCACTGCCCAAATACCAACGTAGTTCAATGCCGCGAACACTCTTTAATAATTCGGTGACTTGTAGTGAATTGCCAAGTGACTTAGACATTTTTTCACCAGAGGTAGTTACCCAAGCATTGTGTAGCCAACGTTTAGCAAAGCCGTAACCGGCTGCCTCAGATTGTGCAATTTCGTTTTCGTGATGTGGGAAAATTAAATCTAAACCGCCACCGTGGATATCAAACTCAGCACCGAGGTATGTGTGAGCCATTGCGGAACATTCAATATGCCAACCTGGTCGACCATTGCCCCATGGGGTTGGCCAAAATGGATCACCGGCTTTTGCGGCTTTCCAAAGTGCAAAGTCGCGAACATCGCGTTTGTAAGTTTCGTCGGCATCTTGCGCTGGTAATAAGTCATCGATGTTTTGATTCGAAAGAGTTAGATAAGAAGCTAACTTACGAACTTCTAAATAAACATCGCCGTTACCTGGTGCATATGCATAACCTCGCTCAATCAACGAAGCAATTAGATCAATCATTTGAGTGATATGACCAGTTGCGCGCGGTTCATAAGTTGGTGGCAAAACATTTAGAGCTACATAAGCTTCTGTAAATGCTCGCTCGTACTTAAGGGCAACTGCCCACCAAGGCGCTTTTTCATGAACCGCTTTATGCAAAATTTTGTCATCAATATCAGTAACGTTACGGATAAAAGTAGTATCAAAGCCGGACTTCATTAACCAGCGTCGCAAAATATCAAAGTTAACACCGCTACGAATATGGCCGATATGTGGAGGCGCCTGAACGGTGGCACCGCAAAGGTAAATACTCGCTTTACCCGGCTGCAGTGGAATGAATTCTGAGACGGTTCGCGACAATGTGTCATATAGCTTTAGCGAACTCATTAGCGAAGTCTATCGGTCGTTAGTAGAAACCTTAAAAACGAGCGCTGATGCAATGGCTGCAATGCCTTTGCCTTCACCAGTTAAGCCGAGTCCATCAGTAGTTGTGGCTAATACCGATACAGGTGCACCATTTAGCGCAGCAGAAAGTGCAGCAATTGCTTCTTTCCGGCGTCCTGCCAACTTCGGGCGATTGCCGATTACTTGAACAGAAATATTTGAGATTGCAAAACCAGCGCTAGTGATAATCGAAAGTGTCTCTGCTAATAATTTTGCGCCACTTGCGCCAGCATATTCCGGGCGATCAACGCCAAAGTTAGAACCTAGATCACCTAAACCAGTTGCTGCGAAAAGTGAATCACAAATTGCATGTGCAGCAACATCGCCATCGGAATGTCCAGCAACACCAACTTCACCTGGCCAATTAATACAACCTAACCAAAGTTCGCGCCCAGCTTCGAAAGCATGTGAATCAACACCGACACCAGTCAAGAATTCTTTACTCTCACCTAAGAAGTTATAAGCATTTGCTAAATCTGCAGTAGTTGTAATTTTCAGTGCTCGTTCTTCGCCAACAATTACTAATACTTTGTTTCCGGCTGCTTCAACTAGTGCCGCATCATCGGTCCCTTCACCATTTGAATCATGTGCTTTTTTGAGCACAGAAAGTTCAAAGCCTTGTGGGGTTTGGATATTACGTAAATCGGCACGATTAGGGGTTGAAGTTACATAACCATTTACATCAACGCTCTTAACCGTATCTACTTGAGGTAGACCAGGTATTACTGCAACCTCACCATTTTGCAGAGCCGACAGAATGCGATTAGCTAAATCAGTTGTTGCTAAAGCGCGAGCAGCATCGTGAATCAATACATATTGCGTAGTGCTAGAGACTGCGGCTAAGCCAGCCCGAACCGATTCCGAACGAGTTTGCCCACCAACTACAACTGTTACGGCATCGCCAAGAAGTGATTTAAATTCACCTAGATGAGAGGCTGGTGCGGTGACGATTACTTGATCAACCGCTGGTGAAATTGCAGCAACAGCATGCTCAATTAAAGTTTGGTTTCCTAATTGAATTAAAGCTTTAGGAATATCAGCACCGAATCTAACGCCAGATCCGGCAGCAGCAATAATTGCTGCAACATGGCCAGACATAAGGGCTCCGATCGAGCTTAAATTAAGAAGCTAAGACCTCGTCGAGGATTACTGATGCTTTTTCTTCATCGGTGCGTTCAGCCAGAGCTAGTTCAGATACCAGAATCTGCTTTGCTTTTGAAAGCATGCGCTTTTCACCAGCAGAAAGACCACGATCTAAATCGCGGCGATAAAGATCGCGCACAACTTCGGCAACCTTGATTACATCACCTGAAGCTAACTTCTCAAGATTTGCCTTATAACGACGAGACCAGTTTGTTGGCTCTTCGGTGTATGGCTGACGTAGAACACTGAAAACACGGTCAAGACCGGCGCTATCTACAACATCGCGCACTCCAACTAAATCAACATTTTCAGCTGGCACTCGAACAGTTAAATCGCCTTGGGCCACCTTTAAAACTAAGTAGGTTTTTTCTTCGCCCTTAATCACTCGAGTTTCAATTGCCTCGATTAGCGCTGCGCCGTGATGAGGGTAAACAACAGTTTCGCCTACTTTAAATGACATGGGGTGCCCTTCGTTAGGGGCCAATCATACCAGCAACTAGTGAGGGTAGTCACCTCGGGTATTTTGCCTGTATTTAACTGGCTTTAGCAGCTATTTCTCATGAGAGAATATGCACGCATTGTTAAACAATTATTTCTTGGGAGAAAAATGCAATTACGTAAAGTTGCGATCGGCTTAATAGTTACTGCATCTCTCTCTACTTTAACCGCGTGTGGTGCTGGCGAAACTGCTGCATCTCGTAACATAACTAAGGTTACCGATGGCGCAGAAACTACCGTTATGACCGATACCAGCGCTCTGAAGCTTCGTGGTTTCTTATTAGTTGCTCAACCAGATGGCAGCGCAGTATTAGTTGGCACAATTGTGAATACAAACTCAACACCTGACTCCTTGCTTGGTGTTTCGGTAAACAACGTGCTCGCCACCGTAACCAATGAAACTAATGTGATCTCCGAAGGCCTTCCAATGATTTTCGAAGGTGGCTCAGCAAATGCCAAAGCAGTAATACCTGGCCTGGGAGTAAAAGCTGGCAACACAGTTGATATTTCTTTCTTCTTTAATACTGCAGGCGTAGTTACTGTGAAAGCAATTGTGCGCGACCAACGCGACACTTACGCTGGCGTAACTGCTTAATTATTTCTTGCCCTGATTTGCAACCGCTTCAATTGCCGCAGCTGCAGCAGTTGGGTCTAAGTATTCGCCACCACGTTTAATTGGTTTTAAATCTGCATCTAATTTATAAAGTAGCGGAATTCCGGTTGGAATGTTTAATTCTGCAATATCAGATTCTGAAATTCCATCTAGATGTTTAACAAGCGCGCGTAATGAATTTCCGTGCGCAGTAACTAGAACTCGCTTGCCGGCTTTTAGATCTGGCACGATATTGCCAGTCCAGTAAGGCATCATGCGCGTGACTACGTCCTTTAAGCATTCAGTTGCTGGCATATCTGCGCCTAAATCAGCGTAACGAGCATCGCCAGTTTGGCTATAAGGATCATTGGCATCGATTGGTGGTGGTGGAACGTCGTAGGAACGTCGCCAAAGTTTGAATTGTTCTTCGCCATAAGTAGCTAGCGTTTCTTTCTTATCCTTACCTTGCAGCGCACCGTAATGACGCTCGTTTAAGCGCCAAGAGCGATTAACTGGAATCCAATGTCGATCACAAGCATCGAGGGCAAGCTGCGAAGTATGGATTGCGCGACGAAGTAATGAAGTGTGCACTACATCAGGCAACAGGCCATTTTCAGCAAGCAACTTTCCGCCGCGAGCAGCTTCTGCTTCACCGGCGGCAGATAACCGAACATCTACCCAGCCAGTAAAGAGATTTTTGGCATTCCATTCGCTTTCGCCATGGCGCAAAAGGATCAATTCAAAGTTGCTCATGCCACAATCCTAGATGAATTAAATCAAATGTGAAAATGCTTCGAGATTGGCCAGCGATTCGCCGCGCGAGACCCGCCAAGCCCATTCCCGACGAATTGCGCTGGAAAAGCCAATCTCAAGTAATGGGTTAAATGATGAATCGGCAACTTGTAATACGCTGCCAATTATTCGATCTATCTCTTGATTAGTTACTGCAGTCAGTGGCAAGCGGCCGACTAAATAAATATCACGCAATTCATTGATTGCAAAAGCAATTCCGTATAACCCAGCATTCTTCTGTAATAACCAAGCGTGCACTTGATCTTCATTTTCATCAGGCTTGCGAATTACAAACGCATTTATGCTCAATGAATGATCGCCAATTATCAACGCGCAATGAGTTTGTTGCTTTTTCTCGCCAGGCAGCGTGATTAAAAAGGTATTTAAATTACTCTGCTCAAAAGTTAAATCGTGTGATTCTAGAAATTCAAAAATAACTTCGGTGGGATTAAGCGAACTCATGTTTTATGCTCCGGCGATTTGTTCGCGCGCTATTTGCGATAAAACTCGATCGTAAATATCTAAAGTGCCGCGCGCTGTTGCGTCCCACCCGAAGTGAGAAGCATGCTCAACTGCGCCCATTGAGAGTAGAACTCGGCGCTGTGGTTCATTTAGTAAGCGCGCCAGAATCGATGACCAAGCACGCGGATCATGGCCATCAACTAAAACCCCAGAAATACCATCGGCGACTGCTGTTCGAAGTCCACCAACAGCTGTTGCGACCACAGGAGTGCCGCAGGCTTGCGCTTCGAGTGCAACTAAACCAAAAGACTCGCTATAACTTGGTACACAAACTAAATCTGCACTGCGATACCAATCGGTCAAGTCATTACGCGGAACAGGTTCGGCAAACTTAACAACATCAGAAATTGCCAGCCAACCTGCCAGTTCTTTAAGGCGTTCTACTTCAGAAGTATTTGAACCTGACGAACCGCCCACGATATTTACCATCAAACCGCTTCGTAACAGTGGCGAGTGAATTAGCATTTCTGAAATCGCCCTAATGAGAAGTTCTGGACCTTTATGTGGCTGGATGCGACCCACAAATGTAATTACATTAGCGCTGGCTGGAACGTTTAGGCGCTCGCGAGCAGCTTTCTTGCCATCGCCCGGAATAAATTTATAAAGATCAACGCCTGGTGAAACTACTCGCACGTTATCTGGGCAAGCTTCATAAAGAGAAACCAGACTGGCAGCTTCAGCATCAGTATTAGCAATCAGCGCTTGCGCAGCTGCTACAACTTGGGTTTCGCCTTGTACCCGAATCATTGGTTCTGGGGTTTCGCCTTCAGCCAGATTTAAATTCTTAACTCGCGCCATCGTATGCATTGTGTGAACAAATGGAATATTAAGGGCTTTGCTTGCTTGCATCGCGACTTTGCCAGAGATCCAATAATGCGAATGAATCAGATCGTATTTGGTTTCACCCGAAAGCTTTTTCTTAAATTCTTCGGCGATATCTGGAATTAACTTTGGTAACGCCTCTTTGGTTACACCGTTTAGTGGGCCAACATTTAATTGAATTACTCGAACTCCGGGTGACACTTCGACAATATCTGCAACTTCGGAATTAGTGCGACGGGTGAAAATATCAACCATCACGCCCATTGCTGCCATGCGTTCGGCACTTTCGACTACATAAATATTCATGCCGCCAGCGTCGCCAATTCCTGGTTGATCCAGGGGCGAGGTATGCACCATCAAGGTAGCAATACGTGCGTTCATGGCTAAAGGGTAACGCTGATTAAAACGTAGCGCTAAGTGAGCCGACTACCGTTCCACCGCCAAGCACATCAACCACTTCGCCATCGATTGTGATGCCCAATTTAGCGAGAGCGGCTTTCATCATTGGGCCGTTTGCACGATTGCTGCCATCAGAAATTTTCCATGCAATTGCGCTGCCATCAGCCAAAGATGCCAACATCACGCTTTCGGCGCCACCTTTTACTAACAGTCCAGGAACTGCGCGCATCATGCGAGTATCGAATGCTCCTTCTGCCAAAATCATTTCTGGGTGTTTTAAGCACGCATGTACAACTTTCGAAAACACTGGGTCATTATCTATTCGCATTTTTCTGGCAGCTACTGCAATAGAGCGAGTACTCATTGAAAACAGTGGTGCACCACAACCATCGACACTTGTGCGATTAATTGGTTGGCCAGTTAATTCTTGAATCTCATTTGCGATTGCGATTTGTAATGGGTGATTAGCGTCGCGATAAGTTTTAGTATCCCAACCGTTGACAACACAGGTGGCCAACATTCCGGCATGTTTCCCGCTGCAATTTGCAGCTAATGCAGTTGCCGGCTTAGCGCCCCAGGAGATGCGAGCTTTACGATCAATTGGACGATCTGGGGTATTTTGTAAATCGGATTCTGATAGACCAGCACTCTTTAATATTTCTAGAGCGACTTCTTGATGACGCTCGGTACCTCCATGGCTCGCACAAACCAAAGTTAATTGCTCATCATTTAGCGCTAACCCGTTTCGCACCATCGCTGCTGCTTGTAAAGACTTAATTGCCGAGCGTGGGTACATCTCGGCATCAACATCACCAAGGGTTAATAAGTCAGAACCATCGGGGCCAATGAGAATTAAAAATCCGCTGTGGGTTGATTCAATTAATCCGCTACGCACTAATTGCGCTAGAACAACGCTCATTTTTAATCGTTAGAGCGTGGGCTAGTTGACCAAATATGTGCTTGAAGATTTTGTCCTTCGGCCGCCATGTCATATGCGTAGAAAAGTTCGCCTTCAACTAATCCATAAAGGCGCACACCGGCAGTTACTATCTTTGCAGAAGGTGCGGAATAACCTTGATCCATCGCTAATTGAATCTTTGGTCCATCGAAATGGCCTAGCCAGCCTTCGGTTATTCCGGTGTTATGTGAAATCACAACTTCGAGCACATTATTTGGCTTTATCCGCCAGAAACCTGCCTCACTTGCGCCTGGGCGAATAATTTCGCCATCATCATCGACAATCCAAGAGCGTGAGAAATAATTTAGAAATGGACGTCCATCGTGATTAAAAACAGTTTCAGAGATAAATTGGAAAGATTTAATCGTTGGATATTCGCCATGACCCTTGCCGCGCCATGTGCCAACTAACCAAGCTAGTGGATTTAAATCAGGGTGAAGACCTTCCGGAATCGTAAATACCATTATCTGCCAGTTCGCTTTCTGCTATCTCGGTAGCGAGCGCTTTCGGGATCTCTGCGACTAGTAAATGCAAAGAACAATAATCCAGCGCCGATCACTAATGAAATCAGGCCAAGGAGAATTGAGGTTAAGAGCTCCATGCCTGTAAGTCTATCGGTTACTTACATCTTTCTAACGGCCCACATGATCGCGAGCCCTGCTACTAAAGTGAGTATTAACTGACCGAACAATTCCATTTACTAATTACCTGCAGCTATCACTTCTTGTGCAGCCGGAATCCCACCCACTGAGAGCGTTACATCTAATGGGGTATTGCGCTTAACCACAGCGAGTGCAATCGGACCTAATTCATGATGTCTTGCGACCGTGCCTAAGTAACCAACGACTACCCCATCGTTTTCTACTGGAGTTCCAACTTTAGGAAAGTTAACTTCGGTGCCATCAAGGTGCAACATGACTAAACGTCGTGGTGGATTTCCTAAATTATTTATTTTGGCCACAGTCTCTTGACCTCGATAACAACCCTTATTTAGGTGTACCGCGCTATTTAAAAGTCCGAGTTCGTTTGGAATAGATTTGTGATCAGTTTCAAAACCAATCCGTGGCAACCCAGCTGCAACTCGCATTGCATCAAGTGCCCAAGTGCCCACTTGAGTGGCAACAGAATTAAAAGTTTCGACCATATTTGCTAATTCGGCGCGTGGCACAAGTGCGTATGGACCGCCAATAGCATCCATCTTGCCCGGGGCGCGTAATACTGCAAATTCAGCAGTCGCATCGTGGATTTCTACTTGGGCGCGAAATTTCATTTTTTCTAAATGTGAAATCAATTCAGCGCCACGACCAGGATTAACAACCAGCCAAGTTGTGTCACCATCATCAACTAAAAAGAATTGATGCTCGATATGGCCCTTCGGATCTAAAATCAAAGCGTGCTGCCATTGACCAGCTAATAAATTTTCATGATCTTGGGTGGTTAAAAGATGAAGCCAAGTTAAACGTTCTGGCCCAGAGAGTGCGACAACTTCGTAGTGTGATAAATCAGCCCAAGCAGTGCCCGCCTCGAGTGCGCGTTGTTCTTTTACTGGATCACCGAAATGCCAGACCGCGCCTTTATCAGGGCCGTCCTCAACGAGTACGGCGCTCATTACTTACTTTCGGCGGCAAAACAAACTGAACAAGTGCCATAAACGGCAAAGTGTGTGACATCTGTTTTAAAACCATAATCATCGGCCAGCGCATTTACAAAGTTAGCTGCAACATCAATTGGTGCATCGCCGACTGAACCACAAATTCCACAAACTAAATGTAGGTGGGTTAATTCTTCGGCCGCATGATAAGTAGCTCCACCATGGCCCAAGTGAGTGTGCTGAACTAAGCCCACATTTTCGAGAGTTTCTAAGTTGCGATAAACCGTTGAAAGATTGATTCCAGGGTGCGTTTGACGAACTTTTTCAGCGACTTCTTCAGGTGTGGCATGGCCAAGTTCGCGGACGGCGGATAAAACTAACTCGCGTTGCGGCGTTAAGCGCAAACCTTTATCGCGTAATTCATGCTGATCAGCCATGTATGAATTCTACTTAAATTTCTACAACTAAATCGACTGGATTGCCCTTGGTAGCAATGACTTTACGTTCTTCGCGCGCTCCCGAGGCCAGAACTACTAAAGTCCAGGCGCCAGGAGCGGCGAAGAATCGAAATTGCCCGTCTGCGTTACTTGGAACTTCTGCGGTGAACTCGCCAGTTGAATCTAATAATCGAACATATGCGTTGCCAACGGGAGAACCATTTGGAACTCCATCGCCTTCCCCGTCCCTGAGAATGACACCTTGAATTAAGGTTTGCGTTGATAAGTCAATGCCCGAAATATCTGGACCACCTGGAGTTGCGCCGCAAGTTCTCATTAAGCGCCTATCGCAACCGGAACGCCAACTAATGAACCGTATTCAGTCCACGAACCGTCATAGTTCTTTACATTTGAAAGACCAAGTAATTCGTGAAGTACAAACCATGAAAATGCGGAACGCTCGCCAATACGGCAATACGCGATTGTGTCTTTTGCTAAATCAACACCAGCACCTACATAAAGTTCCTTTAATTCGGTATCTGATTTAAAAGTGCCATCTTCGTTGGCAGCTTTTGACCAGGGAATATTTTTTGCCGTTGGAATATGTCCTTTGATCTGACCACTTTCTTGAGGCAAATGCGCTGGTGCTGCTAGCTCGCCACTAAATTCCGCAGGTGAGCGAACATCTACGATATTTAACTTACCAATTGCTGCAATAACTTCATCACGGTACGCACGAATTGAGTTATCACGCTCTTTAGCTTTATATATCGTAGCTGTACGGGTCGGCAAAGTTGTTACAAACGGACGAGCATCTAGCTCCCAGCGCTTGCGACCACCATCTAACAATCGGACATCGGCATGGCCGTAAATTTTAAAATACCAGAAAGCATATGTAGCGAACCAGTTGTTATTACCACCATAAAGAACCACAGTGGTGTCAGTTGCAATTCCATTCTTGGAAAGAAGAGCTTCAAACTTTTCTTTCGAAATTAGATCGCGAATCAAGCCATCTTGTAAATCATCGCGCCAATGAAAAGTAATTGCTCCTTCAATATGGCCTTGTTCATATAGCGAAGTGTCTTCATCTACTTCGACTAGAACGACCGTTGGATTATTGAGGTTCTGGGCTACCCAATCAGCACTTACGAGCGAGGTTTCGCGTGACATAAAGATATTTTCCTTTTCTATTTAATTGATAAATGAGGTTTGAGGTAAAGTTTTAAATTTAGCGACGGGCGCGTAGAAGCAGCAAATAAACTTCGCAACCTAAGCAGTAATTAAACGCTGCGTTTAAGAAAGCTGCAGCGAGCGCAAATCCAGTTGCAATTGTGAAAAGAATTGTGCCTCCAGTTAACAAGCCAGCAACTGCAGTTACTGCGAATAGAAATCCAACTGCCTGAGCGAATTTAGGTGGTCGCACATCTTCAGGTACGAATTCACCCTTTAACCGCGGTTTTATTAAGCTCTTAAAGAGAAATGCATACGGTGTAAATTGTGGACCTTTTGTTGCCCCAATTAGAAACACTGCTAACTGAAAAGTAATCAGGAATAGTGATTGAGTTACTAACGCAGCCGCTAATACAAAGACTGTTATCGCGGCTGAGAAACGAGGGCCGCGCGCATCAATTACTACTGAGGACTCTTTCTTTTCTAAAACTGTCATTTTCTTCCTACTTTTCTTGGTTGTGGGTTACTAAAACTGGGAATTTAAGTTTTAGTTACTACACAACGAGACAGCTAAACGTCCATAATCAAGTACGCGACGCTTGGTAAAGAAGCTATCTAAAGTGAAAGACATGTCATAAGAATAAAGAGGGTAGGCGAGAAAGCCTAATTGCGAGTTACTTGCAAGTGTTACTTGATCGCGGCAAGTGCTGCGAAGACTTGATCACGCTTAGGGGCGCCTATTGCGCGCCCTACTTCTACACCCGAACTGTTCAAAATTAGCGTGGTCGGGGTAGAGCGAATATCCAACTTACGCACTAATTCCAGATTTGTTTCCGCATCTATTTCAACATGGCGCACATCGCTTAAGTCGGCGACAACGTTTTCGAGCAAGGTGCGAGTTGCGCGACATGGCGTGCAAAAGGCTGATGAAAATTGCACCAAGGTAGCCCTTGATCCGAGATCGCCACCGATTATCGATGCCGTTAAAGCCTTACCAGAGATGGCTTTGGCTTGAATCTTGCCCCGAGACTTTTGATACCAAAGGCCATATGCAGTTGCTGACCCCAGCACGATAAGAATTGGTAGGAAAGATTTCACGAGAGTAGTCTGTGCCACTTAACACCTAGAACGCAACTGGAAGCGGGTGAGCGCAAATGGCAAGAGTCTTGCTACTTACAAACACTCTAGGCGCGAGCGCCGAAGTTCTGCCATCTCTAGCTTTGTTGCAACATCAGGTAAAAATTGTTCCGGCTGAGGCAAGTGTTTTGATTGATGTTCCCGAAGCAGACATTTTGTTATTAGATGCGCGTCGCGATATTCCAGCTGCTAAGAATCTGGCGAAGTTGCTTCACACAACAGGTTCAGGTGCGCCAGTAGTTGTTATTACAACTGAAGGTGGGTTATCGGCACTTAGCGCCGAATGGGGCATTGATGATGTAATTCTCGATACTGCCGGTCCTGCTGAAGTTGATGCACGAATTAGAATTGCAATTGGTGAATTTGCCGCGCACCTTGCCGAAAATGATCCAACCTCTGGTGAAATCAGAACTGGTGAAGTTTCAATCGATGAAAATAGTTACACCGCACGCATTAAAGGTCGCGCGCTAGATTTAACTTTTAAGGAATTCGAACTACTGAAATTTTTGGCGCAACATCCTGGCCGCGTTTTTACTCGCGCCCAGTTGTTGCAAGAAATCTGGGGTTACGATTATTTCGGCGGTACTCGCACAGTTGATGTGCATATCAGGCGACTACGTTCAAAACTTGGCCCCGAACACGAAGCAATTATCGGGACCGTGCGAAATGTCGGATATCGCTTTACTGTAACTAGCGCCATGAAAGATGCTCAAGTCACTGAACGGATTTAGTAGTGCGCACTATTCTAAAATTGCACCGATCTCTGGTAGCTGAATTTCCAGAACCACTTACTTCTGCTGAGATTTCTACTTTCAATCCGGCCGATTCCGACGAATGGTTAGCTTTGAACAACCAGATTTTCATCACTCACCCAGACCAAGGCGATTGGGTAATGCAGGATTTAACTAATCGCATGAAAGAAAGCTGGTTTGATGCTGATGGCTTCTTTTTAGCCCGCGATAAAGGCAAAATAATTGGTTACTGCTGGACAAAAATCCATCATGACCGGGTAAATGAAGGTGCGATTGGGGAAATTTATGTAATTGGCGTAAACCCAAGCACCCACAGCTCTGGGTTGGGCAAAGCTTTAATGCTTACCGCGCTGCGATATTTCCAAAGCAAAGACATCAAGGAATCAATGCTTTACGTGGATGCCGATAACCATGCTGCGCTTATTCTTTATAAGAAATTAGGCTTCAACTAACTCAGCGCACATTTTGCGAAATGCTGCGGTATGGGCATCAACGTCGGCACTCGAAGTATCAGGACACATTAAAGCCATGTTATGAAATGGCGTGATCAAGAAGCCATCATTTAACATCCGCAAATGTAGATACTGCTCTAATTCGAAATCACCAGAATTATTTGCATCAGCACCAGTTACTGGCGCAACTTTGCCAAATATATATTCACCTCGCGCACCTAAACGATTACAGCTCCAGGGCAAGTCAAATTCGGTAATTGCAGCATCTACGCCATCGGACCAACGAGTGCCGAGATCTATCATGCGATCAAAGTTTTCTTGGGTTAGGACTTTTGTAAGAGTTGCGCGCATTGCTGCCAGTGAAAGTGCATTTCCGGCCAATGTTCCACCGATTCCGCCAGTATCAATAATTTCTAGCTCCACCATTTTTTTGATTGAATCTGCAATCGCTTGAGTCATTCCGAAAGTTCCGGTCGGAATACCACCACCAATTGCTTTACCAATGGTTAGAAAGTCTGGCTTTAATCCGCGGTCGGCAGTCATTCCGCCAGGACCAACTGAAATTGTGTGAGTTTCGTCGATAATTAAAATAGTGCCGTATTTTTTTGCGAGTTCTTGTACTGCTTCTAAGTAACCAGCTTGTGGCAAAACTATTCCGACATTTGTCATCGCTGGTTCCATCAAAATTGCTGCAACATCGCCATTTGCTAATGCTTTTTCCATGCCGGCAATATCGTTGAACTCGACAACGCGAGTGGTTTGATCAAGTGCCACAGGTGCGCCAATATTTCCTTCGCGGGCTACAGTGTTTCCGCTCGCATCTAAGGTGGCAAAAGTTTCATCGACAGAGCCGTGATAGCAGCGATCGATAACCACAATCTTTGAACGGCCAGTAAGCAAGCGGGAGTAGCGGATTACATGGCGATTAGCGTCGGTGGCTGAAACCGTAAATTGCCAAAGCGGCAGGCCAAATCGGTTAGCTAACTCAGCCGAAACTATTGCCGCATCAGCCGTTGGCAACATCGAAGTAATTCCTTTGCCAGCCTGATCGCGAATCGCTGCAACTGTGGCATCTGGTGAATGACCAGTCATTGAGCCGGTATCGCCTAAACAAAAATCAATATATGAATTGCCGTCGACATCGGTAAAACGCGCACCTTTTGCTTGCTCAATAAAGACAGGGTAAGCACCGGGCCATTTAGCCATCCAAGACATAGGAACTCCGCCGGGCATTGAGTGCTTTGCCTGTTCAAATAGCTCGCCGCTTTTTGGGTGCAACTTTAGAAAGCGTTCTTTTTCGCGCGCAGTTAATGTTGCCAGACGCTCACGGTTGATCATTTATATTCCTATTCTTTTTTATTCT
>CAIXTG010000140.1 GCA_903922325.1 uncultured Actinomycetes bacterium | reverse complement strand
GATATATTTCGATCTTATGCCAAGACTCACAATCTCACTATATTAGCTAACATCCACGATGCGATTATTTTGAAAGATCCACTTCCTTCAGAATTAAAACGTGAAATCCTTGATGCGATGAGACTGCAAACGAATAACTCCTATTGGGATTTGAAAGAAGAAATGTATCATCGGTGTCAATGATAGTAGCCACCTGATTTCATGATTATATTGCGAGCCGCAGGCGAGCAAAGTCCATTCAGTCCAAATCTTATAGAACTAGTTGCTTGTAATTAACCAAATAGGTTATTATCTGTCACATGGAAAAACACACACCACATTACAAACTATCAACAATTAAAATCTTAATGGATACAGGGCAAGTACGCTCTACTCAAAGTGCGTTAAGTGGTGCCGTCTCATTAGGTTTTGACTTTAAGGGTATGTGTGCTGTGATTGCTACACTGACTTTCTACAAAAGCATGACGACCCATACTAACCATAGAATTTGGCAAGATGTTTATCGCCCAGTAACTGACTTGGGCGAAGTGTACATTAAATTGACCGTACTTGACGATGTACTCATCGTCTCATTCAAGGAGTTATAGACTATGCAATGTGTATCTTGTGGCGCACTTGAGATGGCGCGTGATTGTCGTGATATCAACTATTTCTACAAAGGGGAAACTACTGTCATTCCAGCTGTTAATGCAGAGTACTGTATTGAATGTGGTGAATCGGTGATGGATGCCAAAGAATCACAACGTGTCAGTTTAGCTATGTTAGCGTTTAACAAACAAGTCAATGCTGCCATTGTAGATCCTACGTTTATTGTGAATGTACGCAGAAAACTTGCTTTGGATCAACAGGAGGCTGCAGAGATTTTCGGAGGAGGCGTGAACGCATTTTCACGTTATGAGACTGGAAAGACAAAACCCTCATTAGCATTAGTTAAACTTTTGAAATTGCTCGATGTCCATCCTGAATTATTGCAAGAAATTAAAATCATATAGATACTATTAATATATTAATTTCAACTATGTTCAGTGCAACATTCCACATTTTCTTGCGAGCCGCAGGCGAGCTGATTAACAATGTAAGATTACACAGATTAATTCCAAGAAATCAGGTTAGATACATCAAGTATTTATTGATACTATAAGTAACATTTTTATCGTTGTATGCAATCCATTTAAAACAATAAGCATTGGTAAACTTAAATACTAATAGTATCTTATTGCAACTTCATATTTACGCAATACGATCCTCCAAAATCGGTTCAATATCGGGCACCCTATCTAATAATTCAAACATCCTTTTTTGATCAAAATTGTTGTACATTGATTTCATTTTCGCCATGTACTGCATTTGCTCACGCATCAATAAACCATCATGAATCAAATCACTGTATAGTCTATTTTCTGAGCAACCTAATTCACTAGCTAATTGTTTGGCCAGTTGACGTTCTTCTTCTGGTAAACGAAGTAAAAAACCTTTCTGCTTATTCACGTTGATTTCTCCAATAAAATTTCTTGAGGCCTCTTGACGAATACATTTGGGAATAGTAATTCACCTTCACGAAAATCTTTCACGTTATGTGTGATTATCGTGCATGGTTGAAAAGTGAAGGCAATCTCAATTAAGAAGTTATCTCCCTCATCTTTAAGATTTGGACGCCATAAGAATCTTATGTTTGATTCTTCGGCAATGGCACATAACCCACCCGTAATCTCTTCAATTTCTTGTTGATTAAAAACTAATTCATCTTGTATTGATGGACGCATGAGAACATCACGATATTCGGCTAATAACTTAAAATGCATCACGATTGGCAATTCGCCTGACATTGCTTTACGCAAAAGCAAATGACTGGCACCTTTTTTAGATCTTAAGGCAGCTACAATAATACAGGTATCGAGTAAGTATTTCATACGATATCTTATCAGATATCGTATGAATAGCATATATTGATTATTATTGTTAACAAATACGAGATGACAACACTAGTAATAGTATCGTTATGTTTAGGGGGAGGTTAAGAGTTGGTTAGGTTCAATCCTCTTTTAGTTATTCATAGATCAAATTAATTTTACTAGTAATAGTATTCAGGCAACGATACGTTGACAACAGTCAACACAGCTAAAGCAACTATTAACACTGGTGCAGGCAACGATAAATTAACTATCAATGCAACGCTTGCAGCTGGTTCTTCGGTTCAACTTGGTACAGGTGATGATAAATTACTCAAAGGTATACTGGGAATTGACCACCATGGCATCCGGGCTTGCTGTGTGTGGGTTTTTTTGTGGTATGATTTAACATATTAGAAAATAGTTGGGAGAAATTAAATGGCAGCATTTGACACATTGCAGGTGACAACAGAGCTTGTCAGCGCGGGCATTGAACGCAATCAAGCCGAGTCTATTGCAAAATCGATTGCTAAAGTTCAAGGCGATACCGTAACAAAAGATTATTTGGATTTAAGACTTGAACAAATACGTGCCGAAATGAAAGATGGCTTTCATGCTCTCAGACAAGAAATGTCTGATATGCGTCAAGACATTAACTTTACGAAATGGACAAACAAAACCATTTTAGTAATGCTTGGCATAATTACCAGTGCGCTGATTAAAATTGCATTTTTTCATTAATTTAATCAATACAATCGTGTTTCAGATAACCCTCATCGTGCAAGCGGTGGGGGTTTTGTTTATTGGGCTAGTGGGAATTGACCACCATGGCATCCGGGCGTGCTGTGGTGGTTTTTTTGTTTGTGGTATGATGTGGGAAAATTAAAAAATGAATTTGGATCTTTAACATGACAGATGATGAACTAAAAGCATTGGTAGCGAGTTTGGCTGTTGCTCAGCAGAAAACAGATGAGCAAATTGCTGATTTACTTGAATCACAAAAAGATACTGACCTTAAATTTAAAGAAACAGATCGCAAACTTGAAAAAGTGAGTGATATGCTGGGAGGCATGGGGCAAAATCAAGGCGATGTCACAGAAGAGTTTTTCTTCAACAGCTTAGTTGATGATCCACATTTGGGAG
>CAIXTG010000139.1 GCA_903922325.1 uncultured Actinomycetes bacterium | reverse complement strand
TGGTTCATGGATCCAAAGTGGTCTAAGTGGGGGTTGATTTTACTTGGCCTGTGGGGCATTGGCGACACCATGATCATCTTCCTTGAGGGTCTATTAGATGTACCAAAATCTCTATACGAAGCTGCTGAATTAGAATGCGCCAGCGGATGGCAATCATTTCGCTATATCACGCTACCTTTAATGACGCCTGTCATCTTCTTCTCAACTGTGACAGGTGTGATTGGAAGTTTCCAGTACTTTACGCAGGCATTTGTTGCCGCTGGGCAGGTAAATGATTATTCGCACTCTATGTATTTCTACGCAACACATATATATTTCAGCGCATTTAGGGCCTATGAGATGGGTTATGCATCTGCCCTGGCTTGGGTTCTGCTAGTAATTACACTTTTGTGCACCTTAGTTATCTTAAAGACCCAGAAGCGTTGGGTTCATTATCCGAATGGATCCCTCTTCAAATGAGCATGTATACAACAGAACAGCTTGAAATTATTGATGCTCAGTCCGCTAGGGCCCGACGCCATAAACGCTGGAATGACTTCTTGCATATGGTGGGAAACCACTCACTTCTAATTGGCCTCTCTGCCATCTTTATTTTGCCTTTATATCTAGTGGTGGTCATCTCGCTCATGTCCAAGGGGCAGGCAGAAACTCGCGCACTCTGGCCAACTCCATTTGTCTGGCATAACTATATCGAGGTTTTTACAGCTGTTCCATTTTTAAAGTGGACTCTCAATACACTATTTGTTTCAATAATGGGAACTATTGGAACAGTTGTATCTAGTGTTCCTCCAGCCTATGTCTTGTCACGATTACAGTGGAAAGGACGTCAAGTAACTTTCATCATTATTCTTTCTACAATGATGCTCCCTGGACAAGTAACTATGATTCCTGTTTATATTATTTTTTCAAAATTACATTGGATTCCATCATTCTTACCTTTAATTGTCCCTTCATTCTTTGCAAGCGCATTTTCAATCTTTTTACTTCGCCAGTTCTTTACTTCAATCCCTGACGAAATATCAGATGCAGCCAGAATTGATGGCTGCAGTGAGTTTAAACTGATGATGAGAATTATTGTGCCGCTTGCCAAACCGGCAATCTCAGCTATTGCACTCTTTGCTTTTCTCGGTTCCTGGAATGACTTCTTTGGTCCCTTGTTATATATAGTTGAAAACCAGGATCTCTGGACACTTGGTATCGGGCTCAACGCATTTCAAGGTGAACATCATGTTGATACCAATATGATGATGACTGCGTCTGCACTTTTCATGGCCCCTGTTATTATCATTTTCTTCTTCTCGCAAAAAGTCTTCATCGAAGGCGTGACATTAACTGGGGTCAAAGGATAATGAAGCACTTCGCCTCAGCGGCTGCGCCATCACTCATTCGTGAAATGAACGAGCGAAGCGTGCTGGATACCTTGCGCGCCCATGGAGCACTACATGCCGCTGAGATTGCGCGACATATCGGATTATCAAAACCAACTACTTCTGACATTTTACGCTCACTCAGCGAAAGTGGATTAATCCAAGAATTTTCACCTGGTGAGGATGACTCGAAGCGTGCGCGATCTGTTTTTGAGGCAATAAGTGATGTAAAAGTCTGTCTTGGAATCGATATTGGTTCTAGATTTATTCGAGCCGCAATTGGAGATCTCAATCAAAACATGAGATCCGAGATTTCAGTACCCGTCACTTCATTGAAATTAGCGGACCTGACTTTAGTAATGCACAAAGCGGTGGATTCCGTGTTGAAGAAATCTGGATACCACTTGAAAGATGTGGCTTCCATAGTTGTAGGAACACCTGGTGTAATCAACCAGGAAACTGGAGTGGTCTCAATTGCAGGAACTATTGGTTCACTTGATGGAATTAATTTAGTTGCTCACATTGAAAGTGAATTTGGTATTCGTCCAGCTGTTGAAAATGATATTAATCTCGTTACTGCAGCAGAGCAATCTGCTGGCCATGGCCAAGGCATCAGTAACTTTGCAGTGTTATCAGTTGGCTCTGGCTTAGGTTCTGGTCTTGTACTTAATGGTCAATTACACCGCGGTCATAGAGGCGCAGCTGGTGAAGTTTTCTACGTACCCTTTGGTGATCCACGTGATACTCATCGAAGTGCTACAAACCCTTCGGGTGATCGCATCGCTGAAATTGCCCGAGGTCTAGCAAAGAAGTTCAAGAGCAGTGTTTTGTTCGAACCTTATTCAACTATTGATATTTTGAATGCAGCAAAGGTGGGCGATGAACTTGGTCAAGCTGTAGTTGCACTTGAAGCAGAACGCATTGCCCTCTACATCGCAGCGATATCCGCGGTTACTGATGTCGAACTAGTTGTTCTATCCGGTGGTATTGGTCGCCAAGCGTCTTTTTTCATTGATCCAATAAAGAAGTTAGTTTCAGAAATCGTGCCATTTCCCCCACGGATTGAGGTATCCGCTCTTGGTGATACAGGAATTCTTGTTGGTGCACTCAATATCGCTACAGCTCAAGCCTGCGATCGAGTATTCAATGGCATTCACAAACCTGCTGGAACCGTGCGAG
>CAIXTG010000138.1 GCA_903922325.1 uncultured Actinomycetes bacterium | reverse complement strand
TCTGGCGCTAATTTAGAAATTAAATCCATCGCAGCTGGTTCACGAAGAGTTCCTTTAGGCGAACCATCTGCTCGTCTTGCAATCGTTCCGCCATCGGGATCTTTAGTCGCCGAAGTTATTCCAGCAATTTCAAGTGCTTTGCTATTAACCCAAATCGTGTGATGATCAACAGCATGCAATAAGACGGGGCGATCATTTACAGCCTCATCTAGCCAATGTGCATCAAAGTCACCGCGCTCAACAATTGCGGCCTCATAAGCACCACCAATAATCCATTTTGAATCGGGGCTTGCTTCAGCAAATCGTTTTACTTCAGCCACTATTTCTGCCACTGATTGCAAGCCGTTTACTTTTGGCCCTTGCGATTCACGGCCAGCAAACATCGGGTGCGCATGCCCATCGGCAAAAGCGGGCATTACAAAAGCACCTGCTAAATCAATTGTTCGATCGGCTTCGGCCGCTATTGCAGCGGCCCCATGAGCCAAAACTCTGCCATCTTGAATTAATAGTGCTTCAGTTCGGTATCCAAAACCAACCCATACTGAGCAATTTGTTAACAGAGTTTTCACAGGTGCAAGAATATGCGGGCTTCAGACTCCTGCGCTATTTTTAGCCCATGAAATCTAAGGCATATTCCACGGTTCTCCTGACCGCATTATTTCTTAATGTTTTGTCTATGCCTTCACAAGCTGCAAATATCGCTGGCACTACCTGCCCAAAGGTCGGAACTACTAAGACCACCGGGGGAGTTAAATACTTCTGCGTTAAGTCAGGCAAGAAACTAGTTTGGAATAAAGGAACTGCCGTAAAAGCAACGCCAACTCCGAGTAAGAGTGCAACGCCAAGTCAAAGTGCATCTGCAACTCCTTCACCTTCGAAGTCTGCGACCCCAAGTGCAAGTGTGATCAGTGGGCTAACAAAACTTACTGTTGAAGAAGTTAAGAAGCATGATTCAGGAACAAGTTGCTGGAGTATCGTCTTCGATAATGTTTTTGATTTAACAAAGTGGATAACAAAGCACCCAGGCGGAGCTGAAAAAATCCGAGCCATTTGCGGCAAAGATGGAACAAGTTCATTCCAAAGACAACATGATGGTGACGGAAGCGCCGCTCGTGAGTTGTCGAGCTTCTTCATTGGAAAACTTGGCGAATCGATCAAGCTTTAAGCTTTCTCATTTTCATGTAAGAATTGATTCATGAGCAAGGCGATACCAGCTGTTGTGCGAAAACATTATTTGTCGGCTCCACAACCACACCAGTCAACTATGCTGGAAATGCGTAAGCGCATATTGGAGCTAATTCCAAATGCCGAAGAAGTCGTTAGTTACGGCATGCCAGCTTTTAAAGTAGATGGCGTAATCGTCGCTGGCCTATTAGCCAATAAGAAACATGTCGGCTATTACCCGTTTAGTGGTGGAATCCTGCATCTATTTCCAAAAGAACTAGCAAAATTGACCACAACTAAGAGCGCTATTCACGTGCCAGTTGATAAGCCGCTATCAAAAACGCTGATAAAGAAGTTGATAAAAGCTCGGATCACCCAAAATTAGGTGAATTTAGCTCAAGCAGTTCTGAGTGCATAAATAGACAGAAAAATCGCGGTAAGCATTACATGATTATTAATAAAGTGAGAATCGGCAAGGCTTTTGCTATCGGTCTACCGATCGCTTTGATATCAATCCTTCTTCCAGTTTCGGCAATTTCCGCAACTAAAATTACGCCGGGCACTGTTTGCAAGGTTTATCTGCAGAAAGTTACCTATAAAGACAAGGTCTATACCTGCACTAAGTCAGGTAAGAAGTTGCTCTGGAATAAAGGTGTTGCTGTAGCAAAACCAACTCCCGTACCGACGCCTAGCTCATCAATTAGCCCATCACCAACTCCTACTCCAACGACTCAAACTGTTGTTTATCCTACGGACTTAACTCCGTTGACACTTGCCGCATATCAGGACTTTATTCAGACTTATAAATCACGGCTAACGGATGAAGTTCCAAATATCGACTTCATTA
>CAIXTG010000137.1 GCA_903922325.1 uncultured Actinomycetes bacterium | reverse complement strand
ATGCATTGGCAGTGCGCACGACAGATCCGATATTTAAATCATGCTGCCAATTTTCAATCGCTATATGTAATTTATGTCGCTTAGTGTCTAAATCAGCGACAATCGCCTCCACCGACCAATATCTATAATGATCCAGAACATTTCGTCTATCACCATTTTCAAGCAATTCTGGATCGTATTGCGAGCCCGTTGGCCAAGGTTTCTCGTGTGGCCCGACTCCGACTACGGGAAAGAATTCTCCTGGTCCAATCGTGGCAGGTGTATTCATTTCCATAAGCGCACTCTAAACTTAATAACGGTTAAACGCTAGAAAGGGCTAATTCTCATGGATACAGTATTTCTAATTGCCTATATCGCACACATGTTGGCAATAGCCGGAATCCTCGGATTGCTTCTGCACCAATGGAAAAAGAGCCCGCGCAAACTTTCACCAGGAGTCTTACATAGCGCGGCAACCGCGCTGG
This sequence comes from uncultured Actinomycetes bacterium, assembly GCA_903922325.1. GTDB lineage: Bacteria > Actinomycetota > Actinomycetes > Nanopelagicales > Nanopelagicaceae > Planktophila. The sequence goes on along the minus strand of CAIXTG010000137.1, from coordinate 1,397 downwards.
TAGCGGGACTAGTTATGGTTGGTATGTTTTCTTCAGCGAAACCCGATGAAACGCTTAACCACACCAAAGTTGGTATAAAACTTCTAATTGTCCTGGTCATCCTGGGAATCAGCTACCTGAATGTAAAAAAAGTGGAGCTAAAGAAGAACGTTTGGCTGGCTTTAATTGGGCTCACTTTGCTAAATGTCATTATCGCAACTACCTGGAAATAATTAATCAATATGAAAAAGCTTTTGGGGTTAAGCGCTGCCATTCTGGCGGCGAGTATCTTGACGACCTCAAGTGCTTCGGCTTTCGATCCCGTTAGCGCAGCAAATGTATTTGCACGGATGGCTGCTTCACCAACACTGAACAATCCTTCTGTTTCACTAATTGATGTGAGCACCGGCAAAGTTGTCTTCGAATCTAACGCCAATTCTCAACGCAAACCTGCATCTCTGATGAAACTCCTATCGGCTTCTGCAACGCTTAGGTATTTAGATTCCACAAAAGTCTTTGCCACTTCAGTGGCTCTTGGGCCAACACCTGATTCGATAGTAATCGACGGTGAATATGACCCTTGGATATCTATGAATAGTAAGGAAGCTATAAAAATGCATAGAACATCTTTCTATGCGCTAGCTTCAAAAGGATTCAGCGCGATAACGAAGAAATCAGCCACCCCTGTAAAGAAATTGCAGGTTTATTACAACGACTTATTTTCTAAAGATGTTGCCAATTTTAAGGCGTACTATAAAAAGCGTGGCGTGAGCGTCACAATGACTATCGTGAGTGAATTGAAAGCCAAATCAATCGCCACTGAACAAATTATTTATTCCACATCGCCAACTGTAAAAGAAATAATGAATTGGTTCTTGGTATGGAGCGACAACATAGTCGCAGAGCGAATGGCACGATTAGCTGCAAAGGCCGCGGGTAATGACTTTAACGATAAAGGTGTGGCGAAAACGTTTAATAAGGTCCTTAGCGAATTAGGGATAGATCCTTCAAAAATAATCATAAAAGATGCGAGTGGGCTCTCAAAAGAAAATAAATTAACTGCCAACATTTTGTCGCAGCTTCTATATAAAATTCATTCAGATCCTTTGTTTTCGCAGCTAATCGGTGGATTACCAGTTAGTGGAGAAACGGGAACCTTGAGCAAGCGCTATATAGAATCGGCGCCACAGGCAGTCGGTTTAGTTAAGGCAAAGACCGGAACGCTTTCGGGGACTGTCAGCTTGGCGGGCTACGTTCAATCAGGTGATCGCGAATATGCATTCACAATCATCGCTGACCAAATCGCACGTTCCTCCGCTGCCAGCGAAAGAGCACGAAAGACCCTAGATATTTATTTAGGCAAGATAGCGGCACCGCTGATGGTGCCAGTTACTGAAACTGCAACAGCGATTATTGGT
>CAIXTG010000136.1 GCA_903922325.1 uncultured Actinomycetes bacterium | reverse complement strand
GCGATCAAGACCATAACTACCGATAATGAGTTCAATAAGAATGATTTATTGACTTTGGGTAAGCAGTTGAAGAACTTATCGGCCGATCGAGTTCGAACCCTCACCGTTCCACTCTCAAATGCAAATGGTCGAGCAGCTGGCGTAGGGTCAGTTGTGATCTGGGATAGTGTCTTGGCGCCTGATTTGTTTAATCGCTTATTGAACGATCAACCAATTGTTGATGAAGTGAAGGCGACCCCTTCGGCGAGTGCCTCGCCTACGACTACTATCGTCGATAAATTCAAGACTCAAACCGCCTCAGATAACGCATGTCCGAGTGCGAAATAAAGGAATAATCATGAAAATGAAGTTATCGGTTATCGGAACTGGCTATCTAGGAGCAACTCACGCTGCTTGCATGTCATCGCTGGGCTTTGAAGTAATCGGAGTTGATACTGATGCGGCCAAAATTGCGCAGCTCAGCAAAGGTGAGCTGCCATTTTATGAACCTGGTTTAGATACTTTGTTGGCCGAAGAAGTTAAATCTGGCCGCTTAACTTTTACAACTGATTTTTCACTTGTGGCCGATGCAGATATGCACTTCGTCTGCGTCGGAACTCCGCAAAGCAAAGATGGCCTTGCCGCTGACTTAACTTATGTGCGCTCATCTGTTGCCGCAATTACGCCTTACTTAAAGCCAGGTTCGTTGGTAGTTGGAAAATCAACTGTGCCGGTTGGAACAGCGCAATCATTACGTGAGGAACTTCTTAAATCTGCACCCCATTCGGATTTAGCCTGGAACCCAGAATTTCTACGGGAAGGTTTCGCAGTTGAAGATACGCTGCGCCCTAATCGTTTAGTCGTTGGAGTTACCAGCGATAAAGCCGAAGAGATGTTGAAAGAAGTTTATGAACCAGTCCTAGCTCTGGGCACGCCTTGGATTCGCGCAGATCTACCTACAGCTGAACTTGTTAAGGTTGCAGCCAACTCTTTCTTAGCAACCAAGATTTCATTTATTAATGCGATGGCTGAAGTTTGCGAAGCAGCAGGTGGCGATGTAACAGTCTTAGCAAAAGCAATTGGATACGATCCTCGTATTGGTAATCGTTTCTTGCAGGCCGGTATCGGATTCGGTGGCGGCTGCTTACCTAAAGATATCCGTGCATTCATGGCTCGAGCCGAAGAACTAGGCGCTAAGCAAGCTCTGGAATTCTTAACCGAAATCGATGCGATTAATTTACGCGCCCGCCAACGTGTTATCGATGTCGTTCGCGCAGATCTATCTGCGGATTTAACTAAGTACAAAATTGCGGTGTTAGGCGCTGCTTTTAAGCCAGATAGCGATGATGTGCGAGATTCCCCTGCGTTAGATATCGCAGCGCAATTACATGCAGCTGGCGCCAAAGTAGTCGTGCATGATCCAAAAGCAATCGAAAATGCCCGCAAGCGTTTTCCTAACTTGGGCTTTGCTGAATCAATTGAAGAATGTGTGACTGGCGCTGATTTAATCTTGCACCTAACTGAGTGGAAGCAATATCGCGAACTCGATCCAGTAGCTATTAAGGCCCTAACTAAGGGAGCCATGATCATCGATGGTCGCAACATGCTCGATCGTGAACTTTGGCGAGCAGCCGGTTGGAAATTCCACGCCTTAGGTCGTACGGATTAAACGATGAATACCACTGAAACAATTTCCCAAGCGCTCGAGCTTAAGAATTGGGCAGTAGTTGGGTTAGGAAATAATCCAGATCGACCAGCATTTGCTGTGGCAAAGTTGTTGCAAGATAAAGGTCATCAAATTTTTCCAGTGCATCCCAAAGCCGAGACGGTACATGGTGCAACTGGCTATCAATCACTGCAAGATATCCAGACTCAAATCGATGTAGTTGACTGTTTCGTAAATTCAAACTTAGTTGGCGAGGTTGTTGATCAAGCAATAGCAATCGGGGCTAAAGCAGTTTGGCTTCAACTTGGAGTTATTGATCAAGCTGCAGCGGATCGAGCTCAGGCAGCGGGTCTGTTAACAATTATGGATCGTTGCCCGGCCATTGAATACCAGCGCTTTATTTAAAGTTTAGTTAGAAGCCAGTTTTATGATTTCGGCGCGCAGTTAAATTAGCGCCTTTCGCTTTAGCTTCATTTTCTAGCTCTTTCAGATGCTCGGCTACTTGCTGTGAAATCTTTTTATCGCTAATTCCTAATATACGTGCTGCCAAAATTCCAGCATTCTTCGCATTTCCAATTCCCACAGTTGCAACAGGAATTCCGGCAGGCATCTGCACAATTGAAAGAAGTGAATCCATGCCATCTAAAGTCTTTAGCGGTACTGGAACGCCAATTACAGGCAAGGTAGTAAGTGATGCCACCATGCCTGGTAAATGTGCAGCTCCACCAGCACCGGCGATAATTACCTTAGTGCCGGCAGTTTTGGCACCTTGGGCAAAGGCAACCATTTCAAGTGGCATGCGATGAGCGGAAACAACTGCAGTTGAATAGGAAATGCCGAATTTGTCGAGAATGAGAGCGGCTTCTTCCATGACTGGCCAATCTGAATCTGACCCCATGATGATTGCTACATCACTCATCGATTACTCCGCTCATATAGTCGATCGCATGTTGAACTTCAGTAGTTAATTCTACGAGGTTTTCGCCAAGCAAAGTCACATGCCCAATCTTGCGCCCAGGCTTAACTTCCTTGCGATATTGATGAATTTTTAACTTTGGCGTGCGAGCAAGTAGATGCAGATAAGGCCGGTACATATCTTGCTTATCGCCACCTAATACATTTCCCATGACAGCGTACTTCGAAGTCAGCGAGGTATCACCCAATGGTAAATCTAGAATCGCGCGCAAATGTTGCTCAAACTGACTAGTGACTGACCCATCAATTGTCCAGTGACCAGAGTTGTGCGGGCGCATAGCTAACTCATTAATAAATAATTGATTACCTTTAACAAACATTTCAACTGCCATGACCCCAACTAATTTAATTTCGGCCGCGATACTTAGCGCCGTTTGTTGTGCTTGCTGGCCAAGTTCTTCAGATAAATCAGGAGCTGGTGCGATGGTCATGGTACAGATGCCATCACTTTGCACGGTTTGAGTAGGCGCCCAAGTTGCAGCCTGACCGTGTGGTGAACGCGCCACCATCACGGAAATTTCAAAATCAAAATCGATTAACTCTTCAACCAGTAACTTGGGATTTTCTAACAAGATCGCAGCAAGTTCACTTTCGGAATTAACTTTCCAGACGCCGCGACCATCGTAACCACCAGAAATTGACTTAGCGATAGCTGGAAATTCTAAAATTTCACTGGCTTTGGTAACTACTTGCCATTTTGGCGCTAGATAATTGGTTAACTTTTCTCGCATCGCTGCTTTATCTTGCGAATAAATAAAACTTTCTGAAGTTGGATAAAACTTTACGCCCTCGCTTTCGAGCGCCCTAACTATCGAAATCGGAATAAGTTCATGCTCAAAAGTAAGTAAGTCACATTTCTTAGCGAACTCACGAACTTGCATTGAATCGCGGTAATCGCCAACTTCGAATTCAGCGACTTGCGCGCCAGAATCAGTTGCAGATTGCGCCAATAAAATTAAATCGACCCCTAGCGCTGCAGCAGGCGCGGCACTCATTCGGCCAAGTTGACCGGCGCCAATTATGCCGACGCGAGGAAAGGGCGATTTCACTTGCCTATCGTAGGTGAATCACATCGCCTACGTTAACTCGAGCGCCACTGGCCAACTGCAGCTCGCCCATCTCGTTGATTCCCATCGCGCGAGAATTAAGGATTTCACCCGAAGGCAAATGAACTTCAACCTCTTTGCCCAGGGTCGAACTAACTTGGCGATATTGCTCGATTGCAATACTGGACCCACTCTCCCAGAGACCAATGGTTAGTGCGAAGTTCTTTAAAATCTCAGGCAAAATTAAGTTGCGATTTAGTTCTGCAAAATTTTCTAGCGCTAAAGAAGTAGCAGTTGGTACAGGTAAGTCTGATTTACTCATATCTACATTTAGACCAATTCCAACTACAACTCCCTTATCTCTAGCTTCCACCAGAATTCCAGCAACTTTTTTATCTCCAATCAATAAATCGTTGGGCCACTTCAAATTAGTTATCACTTTTTCATCTAATTGTTTTAGTGCATTTACTAAACTCAATCCAGCTAGTAATGGGATTGCACTCCACTCCAATTTACTTCGCTTCGGTTCTAGGTAAAGTGAAAAAAGAAGTGAACTGGATTCCGTTGCTTCGAAAGTGCGATCTAATCTGCCCCGGCCGGCGCTTTGAAATTCTGTTACATAGACATCGCCGTGTTGCAGATTATTTTTTCCGATAAGTTCGGTTTGAGTGGATGTAACGCTTTGAAAAACACTTACCCGCCAGTAACTGCCGCGCAATGTTGCGTTCATCGCACTCTCATTTAGTGCTTCTCGAACCATTTCGACCTCCATAACTAGTACCGTAGGGGCATGAAGCCAGATCTGCATACTACTGCCGGAAAAATTGAAGATCTCCGCAATCGCCTTAATGAAGCTGTCCATGCTGGTTCTGCAAGTGCGATTGACAAGCAACATGCCAAAGGAAAGATGACTGCGCGCGAGCGCGTTGAAAAACTTGTTGATGCTGGTTCATTTACTGAGTTCGATGAATTTGCTCGCCACCGTTCTGTGAATTTCGGCATGGAAAAGAATCGTCCATACGGAGATGGCGTAATCATTGGTATCGCCACAATTGATGGTCGCAATATTGCTCTTTTCTCTCAAGATTTCACAGTTATGGGTGGAAGTCTCGGCGAAGTTATGGCCGAGAAAATCGTCAAGATCATGGAATACGCTCTTAAGAATGGCATGCCCATAATCGGAATTAGTGATTCTGGTGGCGCTCGTATTCAAGAAGGAGTGTCGGCTCTCAGTGGTTACGGTCGCATCTTCAGATTAAATACCCGCTCTTCTGGGGTAATTCCGCAGATTTCATTAATTCTTGGCCCCTGCGCCGGTGGAGCTGCTTATTCACCAGCGCTAACAGATTTCACGGTGATGGTTAATGAGACTTCACATATGTTTATTACCGGGCCAGATGTTATTAAGACGGTAACGGGCGAAGAAGTTGGCATGGAAGAACTTGGTGGTGCTCATACACACAACACCAAAACTGGTAACTCGCATTACTTAGCTCAGAATGAAGACGATGCGATCGATTACGTCAAAGCGCTACTTTCGTATTTACCAAGTAATAATATGGATGGTGCGCCACATTTGCCCGCAACTGAAAGTTTAGAAAAGAAGTTAACGGACAACGCACTAGATACTTTGATACCAGATAGTCCTAATCAACCTTACGACATGAAGGTTTTGATTCAGGCACTCCTTGATGAAGGTGAATTTTTAGAGGTCCATTCTTTATATGCACCGAACATCGTGGTTGGCTTTGGCCGCATTGAAGGTGAGTCAGTTGGAATTATTGCTAATCAACCGCAGCAATTAGCTGGCACGTTAGATATCAATTCCAGCGAGAAAGCTGCGCGTTTCTTGCGTTTCTGCGATGCATTTAATATTCCAATTCTTACCTTGGTTGATGTGCCTGGTTTCTTGCCCGGAACTGAACAAGAGTGGGATGGCATTATTCGACGCGGCGCTAAATTGCTTTATGCCTACGCTGAGGCTTCGGTGCCACTAGTTACTTTGATTACGCGTAAAGCATACGGTGGCGCATTCATTGTGATGGGCTCAAAATACATTGGTGCTGATATCAACTTAGCTTGGCCAAGTGCCGAAATTGCAGTTATGGGTGCTCAAGGTGCGGTAAATATTCTCTACCGCAGTGAGCTAAAGAATGCGGCAGATCCAGAAAGCAAGCGAACTGAGCTAATTACTGAGTACAACGAAACTTTAGCTAATCCTTACTTAGCCGCTGAACGTGGATATATCGATGCTGTTATCGAACCAAGCCAAACTCGCGAATACATCACTAAGGCGTTCCGCTCACTCAAGACTAAGCGCGATGCGCTACCACCGCGTAAGCACGGAAACATTCCACTTTAATGACTACCCCGAAAACCACATTTAGCGTTATCGCCGGCAACCCTTCGGCAGATGAACTAGCCGCAATTGAAATAGCTTTAGCCAATCACAAACGCGAAGAGCTAAAACCAGTAGTTAAACGAAGTGTTTGGGCGATGCCTTTGATGCGCACACAACTACCTCACACAGTTAAGTTCGGGTCAGGGCGTAATTTCTAAGATGACTAGATTGATTTTAGCTTCAGCATCTACTTCACGCAGACGACTACTAGAGTCGGCTGGCTTGAAACCAGAGATCATAGTTAGCCATGTCGATGAGGAAACTGATTTTTTCAACGCGATGTCACCCGCCGATATGGTGATTGCGCTGGCGATTACAAAAGCTCATACAGTTCGCGAACAAATCATAGGCGATGCGGTAATTATTGCTTGTGATTCAACTTTTGAATTCGATGGAGTTTCACTTGGAAAGCCAGGCACACCAGATGTAGCGACCGAACGAGCAAGTCGGGTGCGAGGTAATTCTGGCTTATTGCACACTGGTCACTGCATTATTGATACCAGCAAAGACCGCGAGATTTCAGATCGAGTAACTACTAAAGTAACTTTTTCGGACATGACCGATCTAGAAATTGCAGATTATGTTTCAACTGGTGAGCCATTACATGTTGCAGGTGGATTTACTCTCGATGGTTTCAGTTCACCTTTTATTCCAAGCATCGAAGGCGATTACACCAACGTAGTTGGTATCTCAATGCCTTTCCTGCGAGCCGCAATGACTGAACTTGGATATACCTGGCCGCAAGTAAAGGAGCTCGGATGAAACGTGTTCTGATTGCTAACCGTGGCGAAATTGCAGTTCGCGTAATTCGCGCCTGTTCTGATCATGGCATTGAAAGCGTTGCGGTTTACTCTGAAACTGATCGTGATTCAATGCATGCCCAAATGGCAGATTCGGCATATTCCTTAAGTGGCACAACGGCGACTCAGACCTATTTAAATATTGAGAAGTTAATTGCGATCGCTAAAAAATCTGGCGCCGATGCGGTTCATCCTGGTTACGGTTTCCTTTCCGAGAATGCAGACTTTGCGCAAGCTGTGATTGATGCAGGTTTGATTTGGATCGGTCCTCCACCTGCAGCGATTAAAGCCCTTGGCGATAAAGTTTCAGCTCGTAAAATTGCTGCCAAAGCGGGAGCGCCGCTGGTGGCCGGAACTGCTGACCCAGTTGATAACCATGATCAAATCATTGCTTTTGCTAAAGAACATGGTCTGCCTGTTGCAATTAAGGCGGCCCATGGTGGTGGCGGTCGTGGACTGAAGATTGCTTTCACAATGGAAGAAATTCCAGAAGCTTTTGCATCAGCAGTACGCGAAGCTATTGCTGGCTTTGGTCGTGGCGAATGCTTCGTCGAGCGTTACTTAGATAAACCACGTCACGTTGAAACCCAAGTATTAGTGGATAAATTCGGTAACGCAGCAGTAATTAGCACCCGCGACTGTTCATTGCAACGCCGTCATCAAAAACTAGTCGAAGAAGCACCTGCCCCATTCTTAACAGCTGCGCAAAATGAAGAGCTTTATCGCTCATCTAAAGCCATCATGAAAGAAGCTGGATACATCGGGGCCGGCACTTGCGAATTCTTAATTGGCGTCGATGGCACAATCTCATTCCTAGAAGTTAACACCCGTTTGCAAGTAGAGCACCCGGTAAGTGAAGAAGTAACTGGCATCGACTTAGTTCGCGAGCAATTCCGCATCGCCATGGGCGAAGAACTTGGGTTCACCGATCCAGTAATCCGTGGCCATTCGATTGAATTTAGAATCAATGGTGAAGATCCAGGCCGTTCTTTCTTGCCTGCCCCTGGTCGCATCACCAAAATGTCATTACCAACTGGACCTGGCGTAAGAGTTGATACCGGTTTTAGAACTGGCGATGCCATCACCGGAAACTTTGATTCATTGCTAGCTAAATTAATTGTCACTGGGGCAACTCGCGAGCAAGCAATAACTCGTGCACGTCGCGCGATTGCCGAATTTACTATTGAAGGTATGGCGACCGCACTTCCATTTCACCAAGCGATTTTGCAAGACCCAGCCTTCACCGATGATTTCAAGGTTTACACCAGCTATATCGAAAAAGAATTTAAAAATGAGATTCCTGAATTCAAAATCTTGCCGCTGGAAGCACAAACGAAAGCTGCAGCTGATCATTTAGTGGCAGAAATTAATGGCAAGCGTTTTGAAATTTTGGTGCATGCACCAGAACCAGTTGTTAAACGGCACCGTGCAAAAGATGCCCTCGCTGGCGGATCTGCTGGCGTGGGTTTGACTAGCCCGATGCAAGGCACCGTCGTAAAAGTTGCTGTAACCCAAGGCCAAAGCGTTGAAAAAGGTGATTTGGTTATCGTGCTAGAAGCCATGAAGATGGAGCAGGCACTAATGGCTCATCGCTCTGGTGTGATCTCTAATTTAAGCGCGGTAATTGGTGAGACGGTTGCGAGTGGCACCGTGCTCTGTGACATTATTGAGGCATGAGCCAACCGCTAATTAACGCTGAATCTGCCGCTGCTGAAATCGCAAAGCGGTCAGGTGTCCCCGCCCACGATGTCGCTTTAGTAATGGGTTCAGGT
>CAIXTG010000135.1 GCA_903922325.1 uncultured Actinomycetes bacterium | reverse complement strand
TTACTCCTAAACCAACGGTGACACCAAAGCCAACCGTTACTCCTAAACCAACGGTGACACCAAAGCCAACCGTTACTCCTAAACCAACGGTGACACCAAAGCCAACCGTTACTCCTAAACCAACGGTGACACCAAAACCGACTGTTACTCCAAAAGTGACTAGTAAGCCTTCAATTGCGCCGACAACTGATAGTTCAAAAATCAAAGTAAATAATTTGAAGCCTGGTCAAAAGATCAAGGTAACCGTGAAAGTGAAGGAGAAGTAATGCGTAAAGTCCTTCTGCTGGTTCTGCTTTTTCTTAATCTTTCGGTATTGCCAAGTTGGTCTGCAGACGAAGTCATCATTGATCGAATAACAGCGGCGGAAGCTGAAGAGTTAGATATTGTGATTCCAGATGATGTTCCACCGGGATTTCACTCAGTTGAAATTGAAGTTTATGATGAGGGCGGAACGTTGAGCACACAGGAGATTGTTTTTTGTAAGAATCTATCTGGCGAAGTTCGATGGGATAACAAATGTCCTGATGTGACTGAGCTTTGGGCTTATGAAGATTTAATGAAGATTAAGGAGCGCGCAGAACTTCCTGCTTATAGCCCAGCCCAAGAACCAGAGAAATCAAAAGATTTAGCGGTTGCCGCATTTGCTGCTCTTGCAGCGCTAACTGTTGCGGGAGCTGCAAAAGAAAAAGAAAGTAAAGAAAGTGATGATCAACCTGAAGGTGAAGATAAAGAACAAGAAGATCTTGCCTCAGTTGATTCTGGAAAATTAGCGCTAATTAAACGTGATCCGGGTCGAGGCGATCTTTCAAAAACTTGGCAGAATCCTTATACCGATGAAAGCGACTATCTATTTGTCACAGGAGCCTATAAAGCATCAGGTTACTCACCGTTACTGGCTCGCACCTTGGCTGATGGCAGTTATTTACGGGCTATTTTGGGCTCTTTTGCTGGGTTTTTATATCCAGTAGCCGTGCTGTTGGGGTTCGCAGCACTAATAAATGTCGGCGCACAAGCGATGGCTCCAGCACTTGCGATTATCTTGGCAATAGTCGTCGTTGGAATACTCGATGCTTTCGCTGGCTTTACTGCAGCAGCCATCTTCTTCCTCGGCGTATTCATCACTGGCCACATGGGCTCACGTCATGAATTGCTAACTGTGGCTGGCCTAATGGTTATCTTCTTTGCACCAGCGTTACTTGCGAGTGCGGTACGTCCGTTGCGCAGGTTAGTAAGCAATAGCGAAGAGGGCTGGGAACGTATCACTGACTACGCGTTAGCAATTTTGCTAACTGGCTGGGCTGTAGAGAAGATGGTTAATGCGCTAAATGGACTTGCTTCAGTGCAGTTGGCTATCACATACCAAGCAACCACAATTGCAATTTGGTCTGCTGCATTGGTTGGCGTTCGTATTGCGCTAGAAGATGTATCTACTTACCACTATCCGGTGCGTCTGCAAGCTGTGACTGCGCAACTACAGGACCCCGATCAATATCAGAAGATTATTTCGCTGATGATCAAAACCTTCATCTTCGTAATGTTGGCAACACCGTTTGTTGGCTTTAACATTCAGTTGATTCTTGGCACGGCGCTATTTGTTTTCCCAAGTATCGCAAACATGACATTTGCCAAGAAGCTACCTAAGTTCCCAAATATTCACTGGCTAATACCGAAGGGCGCATTCAAGATTGTGGCCATGGTATTCGTTGGGTTTGTATTCGCTAACTGGGTACAAGGACTCTTTAGTAATCCGCAAACATTCCTGAAGTGGAGTTTTGTAATTCTTACTTTCCCAGGAATCTTCTTCGCAATTCTGGGTTGGATTGCCAAGGCACCAGAGAAGAGTTGGCGCGCAGATAAGAATGGCCAGATTGCATACCGAATTCTAGGTGTTCTGGTTTTCCTATTAGTCGTTCAAATTGTGCGTGGAGTAGATCTAACTAGCTGGCTCTAAAACCATTGATTTATAAGGGTTTTATTTCATAAACAAAGCGTTTAGACGCTTAGTTGTGAAGAATAAACCAATGCAGATCATCACCATAAAGTAAGCAAGATTTACCAGTAGGTTAACTGAGAAGTTACCGGTCATACAGCCAGTAACCAACTCAATCGCCTGTCGAAGCGGCAACGCCTTAATGATTGCTTGTGCCCAACCCGGGAAAACGGTTAGTGGGTAGAACGCACCTGAAAAAAGAAACATCGGCATTAAAAAGATATAAAAGAAATTCATTTGATGATGTGACTTCATATATGAGGTAATTGCCATACCGAAAGATGCAAACCCAAAAGCAACTATCACCGCAGATGGGATCGCCAAAATTCCCCACCAAGTTGTAATAAGTCCGAGAGCTGACATGATTATTGTGAATGCAGTTGCATACGCACCGCCTCGCATTAGCGCCCACGCAATTTCTCCGAGTGCGACATCAAGCGGTCCAAGCGAAGTAGCTAACATTGCGTTATACAAACGGCTTTCATTTAACTTGAAAAACACATTCCAAGTTGAATCGAGCAGAGCGCCATTCATGGCGCTAGATGCCAATAAACCAGGAGCAATAAAAGCAGCGTAGGAAACTTGTCCGGTTGTCGTACTGATATTTCCAACCAAGGCGCCAACGCCATAGCCAAATGAAAGCAAATAAAGAACCGGTTCTAGGAAACCGCTTACAACGGCGATCCAGGCCGATGATTTAAAGGAAATCCAGTTACGTAACAAGACTTGTTGTGGGCGGCCAGCAAAGTATTTATCGCCGAATTTACCCAGCCGGCGTTCGGATAGTTCAACAGCGGTAGAGCTCATCTCACTTCTCCAATCGCGCTGCGAAGATGCGGAAAGAAGCGGTTAAGCCGAAGAAGATCATGGCGGCTAATACTGAGAAGTGCGTTAAGAGCATTTGTCCACTTATCGGGTAGTCATAAGTTAAATATCGGCCAATTTCAGTGGCATGCCAAAGTGGTGATAACCAGCCGAAAAACTGCAAGAAAATAGGCATTTGCGAGAGCGGGTAGAAGGTGCCTGAGAATAAAAACATCGGAATCATGATAAAACGACCGACGATAGTGAAGAAGAAATCTTCCTTTTCGATCTTTCCAGCTAGCGCCAACATGACAGCAGCCATGGCAGCTCCGGCAAAGAGAGCAGCCGGCATTGCAAGCCAAGCTGTATCTGAATCTAGAGCACCAAAGAAATAGAGAGCGATCCAGTAAATAACAACTGAAACTGAAGTTCTAACCATTGCAGCGATAAAAAGACCTAATGAAATTTGTCTGGCTGTAATTGGCGTCGAGCGCATACCGAAGAAAGTTCGTTCCCATTTGAATCCAGCCATGGTTGGGAAAATTACTTCGTCACTACTTCCTTGAATTGCAGCACTAGCAAGCAGAGCTGGCGCTAAGAAAGTTAAGTAACTAAC
>CAIXTG010000134.1 GCA_903922325.1 uncultured Actinomycetes bacterium | reverse complement strand
TGTGTCTTCGGACGTGCGGGTTCAAGTCCCGCCTCCCGCACACGGTATTTTATTTTTGGTTCTTGGATTGATGTTTAGATTAAAGTTTTAGGCAAAGCGATTTAATCAACTACTCGCAAACTGGTTTGGACTTAAAAAGTTGATAATCAAACTTTCTTAATCAAAATATTCGCCGGTAACTAAGAAATAAACACGGCGAGCAACAGATACTGCATGATCTGCATAACGTTCGTAGTAACGTCCAACTAAAGTTAAATCAATTGCTGTTTCTACTCCGTAGCTAGATTCTTTGGATAACAAAGTAGAAATTAAATCGCGATGTAATTGATCCATAGCATCGTCGTCTTTTTCAACTTCTATTGCCATGTCGGTGTTGCGAGTTTCGATAACTGCGCCAGTCTTTAGCGCAATAGCTTCAGCCACGCGACCGATTTCAATAAATGTTTTAGTTAGTTCGGCTGGTACCGCGCAGTTTGGGTAACGCAGGCGCGTGATCTTGGCAATGTGGTGCGCCATATCTCCCATGCGCTCAAGGTCGGCACTCATGCGTAATGCGGTAATTAATGCGCGCAGGTCAGATGCAACTGGTTGCTGACGAGCGATGATATCGATAATGCGTGCATCTAATTCATGTTGCTTCTCATCTACTGCATCATCTGAACTAATTACTTCTTCAGCCAATTGCAGATCGGCGCCTAACAATGCCTTAGTTGAGTCGTTGATTAATTCCGCAACGGTTTTAGAAAGTTCAACTAGAGTCCGCGATACGCCATCTAGTTCATCTTGAAACGCTGATCTGATCAAAGCCATGGGGTAACGGTAATGCCTATTTGGGCTCACTTCAGCCACTGCCATGAACAACTACCCAAGAGTCGGTTAACGCACGGTAAACGCTTTTCAGCCTCGCATGAACAGCCAGTACGATGGCGGCATGAGATTCGGGAAAGCCAAGTCTGTAACGGCCACCGATACTCAACTGCCTTTAGTGCTGACAGAAGCTCTCGAGCAACTAGAAGATGGTGCGCTAATCCTGGCTAATTCAGATGCGCCAATTTTTGCATCAAGCAAAATTGCTGACCTAGGAGTATTGCGAGATGGTCGAATTATCAGCCACGAATTACTTGCATCTATACGAGTCGTGCGACGCACAAATGTTAAGCATGAAGGCATTTTTCAAATACCTCGTGGGCCAATCGGTGACGGAAAACGAGATTTAACAATTGTTATCTCACCACTGTCAGAGTCTGAATTGGTTTTAGTATTAGTAAAAGATGAAAGTGAAACTGTTCGGGTTGATGCTATTCGTAGAGATTTCGTAGCAAATGTTTCACATGAACTAAAGACTCCAATCGGAGCGTTATCACTTCTTAGTGAAGCAGTACTCGGCGCGACTGATGAACCAGAAGCGGTTAAGAAATTTGCAACTCGTATGCAATCCGAAGCAAAACGATTGACAGATTTGGTTCAAGAAATCATTAACTTGTCTCGTTTGCAAGATACCGACCCATTACAAGTTGCACACGAGTTCGATATCTCGGATGTAATCAGTGTCGCTATTTCTCAATGCGAAACAAATGCCGAAGCCCGCAATATCGGATTAACAGCTGGCGAAATAGATCATGCAACTATTTCTGGTAACCGTGATCAGATAATTATGGCGCTAAGTAATTTAATAGAGAATGCAATTAATTACTCCCCTGATGGCACCAAAGTTGCTATTGCAGCTGCTGTTGAAGATGGCATTGTTTCGATTTCTGTAACCGATCAAGGCATTGGCATTCCAGAATCAGAACAAGCACGAATCTTTGAACGTTTCTACCGTGTTGATCCAGCTCGCTCGCGCCAAACTGGTGGAACTGGTTTAGGACTTTCCATTGTTAAGCATGTAGCCAATCGCCATGGTGGTGATGTGGCAGTTTGGAGTACACCTGATGTTGGAAGTACTTTCTCAATTAGATTTCCATTAGTGGCACCCGATACCGAGCTAGAGGATATGAAATGACAAAAATCCTGATCGTTGAAGATGAGTCATCGTTCTCTGAAGCTCTCTCCTTCTTGCTCAGTAAAGAGGGGTTTGAGGTTGTAGTAGCTGAAAATGGGACACAAGCTTTAAGTAAGTTTGATACCGAAGCGCCAGATTTAATCCTTTTGGATCTAATGATTCCTGAAGTTTCAGGTACTGAAGTTTGTCGCACGATTCGCACTAAATCTCAAGTGCCAATCATTATGTTAACTGCGAAAGACTCTGAGATCGACAAAGTAGTTGGGCTTGAACTAGGGGCCGATGACTATGTAACCAAGCCATATTCAGCACGTGAATTAACGGCGCGTATTAAGGCAGTGCTTCGTCGTCAAAGTAACCCGGAGTCCGATGGTCTAAATCCAAATATCTTTGAAATTGGCAGTGTTCGAGTCGATGTTGATCGCCATCAAGTATCTGTGAACGGAATTTCAGCTTCACTTCCACTTAAGGAATTCCAGCTTCTTGAATATTTAATTCGTAATGCCGGTCGAGTACTTCCACGTCATCAGATTATTGACCGAATTTGGGGCGCCGACTATTACGGTGATACTAAAACTTTAGATGTCCACATTAAACGTTTGCGAGCAAAAATCGAAGTGGATCCGGCTGATCCAAGAATAATTCAGACTATCCGTGGGTTAGGTTATAAATATGAAGCTTGAAAAACAGCCAACAGTTCTCTTCGTTTGTGTTCACAATGCCGGTCGATCACAGATGGCAGCGGGTTTCATGACTTCGCTCTCTGGCGGAAAAGTGCGAGTGCTTTCAGCTGGGTCTGCTCCTAAAGAGACAATCAATCCAGTTGCAATTGAAGCAATGGCCGAACTTGGAATTGATATTGCTAATGAAGTTCCAAAAATTCTAACTACCGAATCTGTTCAAGAATCTGATGTTGTAATCACCATGGGGTGCGGCGATACCTGCCCATTCTTCCCAGGTAAGCGCTACGAAGATTGGGTTCTCGAAGATCCAGCCGGTCAAGGCATCGAACCTGTTCGT
Source organism: uncultured Actinomycetes bacterium (assembly GCA_903922325.1). Classification (GTDB taxonomy): domain Bacteria; phylum Actinomycetota; class Actinomycetes; order Nanopelagicales; family Nanopelagicaceae; genus Planktophila. The sequence goes on along the minus strand of CAIXTG010000134.1, from coordinate 12,530 downwards.
ATTATCCGTGACGAAATCAAGCGTCGGGTAACTGAACTATTGGCCGAAATTATTTAATCGCTCTCCCGCTTTTTAAGTCTGCGCTCTATAGTTCAACTCTTAACCTTTATTCAGGAGAGTTGATATGAGCATCAAAGAGATCGCAGCGGCATACCGCCAAAGCACTGAAGCATTTGAAAAACTTGTTGCAGGTATTCCGAGCGCTCAGCTTGATACTAAACATCCTGAAGGTTGGTCTGCACGCCAAGTAATTCACCACATGGCTGATTCTGAAGCGCAGTCATATGCGCGTATTCGTCGCTTAATTGCCGAACCTGAAGGGACCATCATTCAAGGCTACGACGAGAATGCTTGGGGAGATTCAGCTGTGCTTGGTTACGCTACTCTGCCAATTGATTTTTCGGTAAAGGTTTTCAGTGCTGTTCGTGCCTCATCGCTAATCATGATTGAACGATTAACAGATGCTGATCTCACCAAGGCTGGCCTCCACTCTGAGAGTGGGCCATTTTCTATTGAGAAATGGTGCCGCGCATATACCGCGCATCCACTTGATCACATTGGCCAAATTGAGAAAGCGCTTCGCGGCGAAAACTAATTAGTGCTTACACAACTTAGAGAGCTACGTTCGCATGATGGTTTTACTTCATTAGCGATTTCACGTTTCATTTCTAACTTCGGAAATGGTTTATCTCCGATTGCGCTTGCTTATGGCGTACTAAGTATTCCAGGCGCCGATGGCAGTGATTTAAGTTTGGTGATGGCAGCTCGCTTCGTGCCACTGATTGCGTTCATGTTATTCGGTGGCGTGATTGGCGATCGCTTTAAACGAAATCGCATTGTCGGTACCGTAGACATAATCGGTTCAGTTTTTACCGCTGTTAGTGCGATCGCATTTATTGCAGGTTTTCCATCAGTTTGGTTATTAGCTTTAATGGGCGCGCTCTTTGGCGTACTAAACGCGCTCTGGTGGCCAGCCATGTCTGGCGTGTTGCCAGAAATTTTACCGAAAGAAAAACTGCAACATGGAAATGCCGTAATTGGCTTGATGACAAACATCGGTTTTATTGCCGGAACTTTACTTGGTGGAATCGTCGTAACTCTCTATGGCTCAGGTTGGGCCTTGCTCACTGATGCAATTACCTTCTTTATTGCAGGTGTGCTCGTTCTAAAAATAGATTTACCAGCAATGCCTGTGCGCGAAAAGAATTCAATGTTGCACGATCTAAAAATAGGTTGGATTGAGTTTTCATCTAGATCTTGGGTTGTCGCAATGGTGATCACCTTTGCCGCAATCAATGCTTGCTTTGAATCTATGTTGCAAGTCTTAGGCCCGTTGGCTTTCAACGAAGGCGATGCTGGTCCGAAACATTGGTCATATAACTTGGCAGCGTTAACCGTGGGAATGATGATCGGCGGGGCTGTCGCGCTAAAGGTTAAGTTCCCCAGACCACTTGCAATATCAATGGTCTTGATTGCCACATCAGCACTTTGGGATTTCGCTATTGCCCTCGAATTACCCATTATTTTCCCAATTATCGGCGCACTATTTTCCGGTTTTGCTATCGAGATATTTATGGTCAACTGGAATACCTCAATGCAAAAACACATTCCCGAGGAATCTTTCTCGCGAGTAACTTCATACGATGCTTTTGGTTCTTACGGTATTGCGCCTCTGGGCATTGTGATTGCTGGCCCAATTGCAGCAACTATTGGAATTTCAAATGCGCTTTGGTGGACTGGTGGCATCACTTGTGTGGCCGCTCTGCTCTCGCTGCTCGTTAAATCTGTGCGCAATCTGCGCTAATAGGCTTATTGCAATTTACTTGCAGCAACGAATAACTCGTGAGAAGTATTTTCTAATCTTTGTTAAATTCCCTCATCGCTCTTCATCTTCGATGATGATTCTTCAACGCTGAAGTGAGATAGCCATCTCCCGCTAGTAATTGATTGGAACACAGACCATGTCAGACAGCTATTCATTTGAAACTTTACAAATTCACGCTGGCCAAACTGCCGACCCAACTACCGGAGCACGCGCTCTTCCGCTCTATCAAACAACTGCTTATCAGTTCCGTGACTCAAAGCACGCTGCCGATCTGTTTTCATTAGCAGAGCTCGGAAACATTTATACCCGAATCATGAATCCAACTCAGGATGCAGTTGAACAACGTATTGCCGCTCTTGAAGGTGGCGTAGCGGCACTTTTGCTCTCATCCGGATCCGCTGCAACTTCATTTGCGATTATGAACGTTGCTGAGGCTGGCGATCATATTGTTTCTAGCCCAAGCCTTTATGGTGGAACTTACAACTTATTCCACTACACATTGCCTAAGTTTGGTATCGAAGTAACTTTCGTTGAAGACCCAACCGATTTAGAGAGTTGGCGCAAAGCTGCGCGCCCAAATACAAAGGCATTCTTTGGCGAGACAATTGCTAATCCAAAGAATGAAATTCTAGATATCGAGGGTGTTGCAAAAGTTGCTCACGAAGTTGGTGTCCCACTAATCGTCGACAACACTGTAGCTACACCATATTTAATTAAGCCAATTGAATATGGTGCTGACGTAGTTGTTCACTCAGCCACTAAGTTCTTATCTGGTCACGGTAATGCCGTGGTTGGTGCAATTGTTGATTCTGGAAAATTTGATTATGCGCAGTACCCAGATAAGTTCAAGGGTTTTAATGAACCAGACCCTAGCTATCATGGCTTGGTTTATTCGCAAGCCCTTGGCGTGGGTAGTGCTTTTGGTGCAAACCTTTCGTACATTTTCAAGATTCGTCTACAACTATTGCGCGATATTGGAGCGGCTGTTGCGCCATTTAACGCCTGGTTATTAGCACAAGGTTTAGAAACTCTTAGTTTGCGAATTGAACGCCATGTCGAAAATGCCAAAGCAATCGCGACTTGGTTGGAATCTCATCCGAGCGTAGAGAGCGTTAATTACGCTGCCCTACCTTCATCTCCTTGGTATCAGAATGCGCAGAAATATGCCCCTAAGGGCCCTGGTGCAGTTCTTTCATTCGAGATTAAAGGTGGAGTTGAAGCAGGTCGCAAATTTGTTGAATCACTAAAACTATTTAGTCACGTTGCCAACATCGGTGATGTCCGTTCATTAGTAATTCAGCCTGCTGCCACCACTCATTCCCAACTCTCGCCAGACGAGCAATTAACTGCAGGCGTCACGCCAGGGTTGGTGCGCTTAAGCCTTGGTTTAGAAAATATCGCTGATCTAAAAGTTGACTTAGAAGTTGGTTTTGCGGCAGCGAAAAGTTAATAACAAGTTAGGCTCAGCATGGTAATTAACTGAGAGCGAGCGATCCGATGATCCAGCCTGTAGCACCACCAAAATTGCGTGGCTGGTTTCACTTAGGGGCAACACCTGCAGTGATCATCGCTTCGCTCGTTCTCTTTCTTCTTAGTCGCAACTCAGTCAAATTTGCGATTGCTCTTTATTCGTTAACTGCAATTCTATTATTTAGCGTTTCAGCTATCTATCACCGAGTGCCTTGGTCACCGGCTAAAAAGAAAATTTGGCGTCGCTGGGATCACGCAAATATTAATTTACTAATTGCTGGTTCATACACACCATTTGCAGTTACTTTGCTCGAAGGTCACGATCGCACAATTTTGCTTTCGGTAATCTGGACGGGCGCTTTGATTGGTGTTGCGGTTCGCGTCTTCTGGGTTGGTGCACCACGTTGGTTATATGTTGCTAACTATTTAGTACTTGGCTGGGTTGCAATTATTTATACACCCCATCTCTATCGCGCAGGTGGCTGGTGGGTTATCTTGCCAATTATTCTTGGTGGCCTGCTCTACTCAATTGGCGCAATTTTCTACGCACTGAAGCGACCAGGGCGCGAGGCGAAGTACTTTGGATTTCACGAGCTATTTCATATCTTCGTACTGGCCGCATGGATCTCGCAGTATGTGGCTATCTGTGTTGCCGTTTATAGATCCCGCTAATTAAGCCCATTTTCACCCCGCATCAGCCCTGCGCTAACCCCACTTTTAGGTATGGCGCTTTTGCTCTAATCTAAGCCTTCCGTAAGTGTTTCAAGAGCATAAAGAGGTAGCGATGGCCGAGAAGAACTCCTTCCTTAACTGGGTTGGATTTAAAGGCGAAGAGAGCAGTCAACCAAATTCGGTTGATCGTATTCGCGAGCTTGAAGCACAGTTAAATGACCTGCGCTCGCGTCGCGATATCACCACGTTATCCAAAGAAGAATTTGAAATTTTGGCAACTGAAACTGCCATGACCATGATCAAGTCAGCGCAACTGCGCGAAGCAAAGGCGCAAGCCGCAGCTGACCGGCTAGTTACCGAAACAAATCGTGCGTCTAAAGATGCGTTAGAGAACGCCGAGCAAAAAGCTCGTTCAGTTCTTGCCTCTGCCGAAACACGTGGGCGCAAGTATTTACAAGCCGCTGAATCTGAAGCTGAAGAAATGGTTTCAAAAGCTGAAGTTGAAGCCGAAACTCTTTTTGAAAATAAGAAACGTGAAATTACCGCGATGGCCACAGCTGCGCGCCGCGAGGGCGAACGCATAATTACTGAAGCAACCGGTGAAGTCGGCAGCTATCGCCAATGGCTGGCCAGCGTAATTTCTGAAGCTGAACGTTTATACAAAGTGCAGACCCAATCTCTTGACCAGGCTGAAAGCGCAATTCAGCAATCGCGCGCTCGTCTACAGAGTTCATTTGAGCGCTTAGAGCAATTACAAGTGCAAGTTCTTCAAAACCTAAATGCTGATGACACAATTATTAATCGTGGCCCAATTCGGGTGGCCAGCGAACGCACCAAAGTTGCAATCGAAGCACCAAAGAAAGCAAAGTCAGCGGGTCGTAAACCTGCGAAAAAGGCTGCCGCTAAAAAACCAGTGAAGAAAGCTGCTGCAAAACGTAAGTAGTTTCTTACCGATTACCAAAAGTCATGTCATCTAAAAAACGTGGGATCACCCATATCCCTGCGATTGATGGTTTGCGCGCTGTCGCCGTAATCGCGGTAATGCTTTATCACTTGGGTTTTTCTTGGATTCCCGGCGGATTTCTGGGTGTAGATCTATTTTTTGTAATTTCCGGTTATGTAATCACTCGCCTGCTGCTCGATTCGATTCAGCGAAGTGGCGGGCTAGATCTGCGCGCTTTCTATCTCGCGCGTGCACGACGATTACTACCCCCATTGCTTTTCATGATTTTTGGAACTGCGATTTTTGTTGGTATTTGGGCTCCAGAAACAACTCGACGTTTAGTTAGCGATGCACCCTTTTCGATATTTGGCGGCATGAATTGGTGGCTAGTTTTTCGCCATACTGATTACTTTGAGGCCATTGGCCGCCCACCGCTGTTGCAACACACTTGGTCGCTCGCCGTTGAAGCTCAGTTCTATCTAGTTTGGCCCCTGGTGCTGTTGCTTATTCTTAAGTGGTTTGGCAAGAAGCGAATTCCGGGAGCTGCGCTAACGATTGCGGCAATTTCGGGAATCACGCTATTTATTGTTTCGCTCTCACTCGACGCGTCAAGTAGTTCGCAAGTTAGCCATGTTTACTTTGGAACCGACACCCACAGCATTGGCTTATTCCTGGGCGCGGCACTGGCAGTTAGTTGGATCCCGCAAAATTTGAAAAGCGAAGTAACACAGCGAGCGCAAGACTTTGTCGATGGCATTGGCGTAATTGGGTTCATTGGAATCCTCGGCGCGTTCTTATTAATTAACGAGAGTGACACCACGCTTTATCGAATTGCTTTCCCGCTTGCCGGAATATTCGGTTGTGCAATTTTGACTTCGATCGTGCACCCAGCTTCTCGCTTCGCACCATTACTGCGCACTCGCACCTTGGTCTGGATTGGCGAGCGATCATATGCAATTTACTTATGGCACTGGATTGTCTTTCAATTAACTCGCCCTAGCGTTGATCTGGCTGGCCAAGAATGGGCGCTCTACACCGTGCGGTTCTTAATAGTTTTAGCGCTGGCAGACATTTCATTACGGTTAGTAGAACTACCAGTTCGAAGCGGCGCGGTTGAATCTTGGTTCCGCGGAATGAAGTATCGAACAAAGAAAGTTCGTGTTCGTCAAAAGATTTCGGTCGCCGTTGGCATCATTGCACTTCTCGCTGCAACCACAGCAATAAGTGCAAATGCAATTTCAGTTGCCGATCAAGAAGCAGTCGCACTTGAGAAAGAATTAACCCAAGAACTTAAACCTTCTGCGCAGAAACCTCCGGTGATTTCAAATGTGGGATTACCTGATATTTGGGTAACTGGCGATTCCGTAATTCTCGGTATTCGATATGAACTTGGCGATCTGCGCACAATCGGATTAATTAATGCTCGGGTTGGCCGACAAGCACCTGAGCTATTAGAAGTAATAAAGCGGGACAAGTTATCTGTTGGCAATGCACCAATTATTTTCAATTTAGGAAATAACAACTCACTTACCCGAACTCAAGTAGCAGAAGTTTTTGCTGAGGTGGCTAATCAGAGTCAGATAATTGTTGTTAACACTGCCGTGCCACGGCCATGGCGCGACGCAAACAATGCGCTAATTTCTGAATATGCCGCAGCTAATCCCCTTGCGCAAGTAGTCGATTGGGCCACAATTTCGCAGAACCACCCGGAGTATTTCGCACCTGATGGCGTTCATTTAAGGCCAGCTGGAATCAAGGTTTATGTGTCAGCCATTATGGAAGCCCTTAACAATTAAGAGCACTGGCAAAGTAATTACTAAGAAATAAAAAAGACCCCGAGTTAATTACTCGAGGTCTTTCTTATTAATTCCGTCTTACTTTTACTTATATTGACCAGGCAATCCGAAAATTTTTGCTGGTGCAACTTGACCATCTGAGTAAACGCTGGAAACTCGGAACTGAGTCCAGCCGCCTTCACTCTTAGCCATATCTAGAGTTGTTTGATCAGCTGGAACTGTGGCAACGCTCTGCCAAGCTTTTCCATCTGGTGCAATTTCAACTAGGTAGCCGGTTAAACCATCGGTTGCTGATGGGGCAACCCAACGCAACTTGATTCCATCAGCTGAGCCAAGAGCTACAAATTTTGCTGGAGCTTCGATTGTTGCAACTGCGGCACCAGTAGATGCTGATTCCGTTGGAGTTGCAGATGCTTCAGCCGATGCTTCAGCCGATGCAGATGCAGTAGGCATAGGTGCTGCATCATCGTCTTTTGAAGATGATTGTGACCAAACCACGAAAGCTAGTAGTGCGATACCAACAATTACTGCCATTACAACGCGACTTGATGCGCCTTGTTGTGGTTTAGCAGCAGGAGTTGGTGTTGCTGGGCGTACTGGTGCTACTGGTGCAGCAGCGCGAGGTGCAGATGAAGTTACTGGAACTGCTGGAACTCTGACTGTTGCAGCAGTAGATCTTTTAGCAGCAGCTTTCTTAGCTACGCGCTTCTTAGGCGCGGCTTTTTTCGCAACCGCTTTTTTCGCAACTCTCTTTTTAGCAACTGCTTTCTTAGCAACTTTCTTTGCTGGCTTCTTAGCAGCAGCTTTCTTAATAGTTTTTTTAGCAGCTGGCTTCTTAGCAGCGGCTTTCTTTTTGGCTACAGCTTTTTTCGCAGCTGGCTTTTTAGCCGCAGCTTTTTTAACTGGTGCCTTCTTTGTTGCCTTCTTAGCAACTTTCTTCTTTACAGCCACGTTAACTCCTTGGGTAGCGGTACGCGCGCAAGTAACGCACTCGGATAAGCCAAGGTTACCGCAGCGGTTAGAGCATTTCTAAGACAAAGGGGGCAATTGCGCGAAGCGATTTTCCACGATGGCTAATGGCATCTTTCTCGGAAGCGCTCATTTGTGCGCTGGAAATACTTAATCCATCGGGCTGAAATAGTGGGTCATACCCAAAGCCATTTTTACCGATCGGTTCGTGGCCGATGGAGCCGTAAAAACGCCCTTCGCGGGTGACTTCGCGGCCATCGGGCATTACAAGTGCGGTCACACAAATGAAGTAAGCGGTTCTTTTTCCGTCAGGCACATGTATTAACTCTTGCAAAAGTTTCGCATTATTTGCAGCATCATCACCATGCGTGCCAGCAAATCGCGCCGAATAAATTCCAGGTGCGCCATAAAGTGCTTCAACGCAAAGACCACTGTCATCTGCAATCGCAGGTAGCCCAGTTTCGGCGCAAATTGATCGGGCCTTAAGTAGCGCGTTCTCTTCGAAAGTATCGCCTGTTTCATCTACATCACTAGTTTCGGGAAATTTCTCTAGCCCAAGTAATCGAATGCTTCCGGGTGCTAATTCATCGAGGATACGTCGGAATTCTTCGATCTTGCCTTTATTGCGCGTAGCTAAAACTAAATCTTTCATCGTACTCCTAGATTAATTTATTGCTACTTGTTATTTAGCTAGTGCAGCAGCTTGAAGTTTTCCTAAATCTTTGCAACCAGCAACTGCTAAATCTAATAATTGATTTAGTAGATCGCGATCAAATGGCACACCTTCGGCAGTGCCTTGCACTTCAATAAATCTGCCATCGCCACTGCAAACAACATTCATGTCAGTATCTGCGCGCACATCTTCTTCGTAACAAAGATCAAGCATTGGAACTCCACCAACAATGCCAACGCTTACGGCTGCTACTGAATCAGATAGCGGATTTGCGGTTGCTTTAATGTGACCTTGACTCTTTGCCCATGTGATTGCATCAGCTAGTGCAACAAATGCCCCAGTGATTGCAGCTGTTCGAGTTCCACCATCGGCTTGTAAAACATCGCAGTCAATGACAATCGTATTTTCGCCAAGTTCTTTAGTATTAATAACGGCGCGCAACGAACGGCCTACTAAACGAGAAATCTCTTGGGTGCGACCACCTAATTTGCCTTTCACGCTCTCGCGATCAGAACGGGTATGAGTTGCACGAGGCAACATCGCATATTCCGAAGTAACCCAGCCAGTACCACTGTCTTTTAACCAACGTGGAACACCTGGTGAAAATGAAGCAACACAGAGAACTCGGGTTTTGCCGAACTCAACTAATACCGAGCCTTCAGCGTGATCAAGCCACTTGCGAGTGATCTTAATTTCGCGCAGATCAGTCACTGCCCGGCCATCATTGCGTGTGGTTGTCATCATTTCCTCAGTCGTCTTTCGTTGTTGGTTAGTGAATATTTAGTTTTGTTAATTTTAGTAAGTACTCAAGCAAGCGATTGATGTTCTACTTGACCAACTTCTGGGCCTAAGAATCGTCTGGCTAGCGTTTCGAATGCAGCCGCATCGCCTGTTGCTAAGAAACGATGGGTTGCCGGCGTACTGTTATCAGTGCGCAAAGAATCGCTCTCGACCAAAATTCGATATAGATCTTTGGCAGTTTCTTCAGCGCTAGAAACTAGCGATACGTTATTACCCATTACATATGAGATCACACCAGTAAGCAATGGATAGTGAGTACAACCCAGAACTAAAGTATCTACATCGGCTTTCATGACTTCGGTTAAATACTCTTTGGCAATCTTTGTGATTTCAGCACCTGATGTTTCGCCACGTTCGACGAATTCAACAAAACGAGGGCAAGCTATTGAAGTGATCTCTAGATGTGGTGCAGCAGCAAAAGCATCTAAGTAAGCAGCTGAATCAATAGTTGCCTTAGTTCCGATTACGCCAATGCGGCCAGTGCGACTTGCAGCAACTGCGCGACGTACTGCAGGTTGAATTACTTCAATTACCGGAATCGAGTAACGCTCACGTGCATCGCGCAACATGGCGGCACTTGCAGTGTTACATGCGATCACAATTGCTTTCACGCCTTGCGCAACCAGAAAATCCATCAGTTCGAGTGAAAATTCGCGTACTTCGGCCAATGGACGTGGGCCATATGGTCCGCGCGCTGTATCGCCGATATAAAGGGTTGATTCATTTGGTAATTGATCAAGAATTGCGCGAGCCACAGTTAATCCGCCGACGCCAGAATCGAAGATTCCGATAGGCGCGTTACTCATGTGTTGAAGTCTAACGGGCGAGATGAAAAGAGCGGTAAATCAACGAAGACTTAAGCCCAAAGCTGCGTATCTAGACCTTCGGCCGCAGCTTCGCTAGCGGCGCCATAAATACCAGTAGATAAGTATTTCCAACCTGCATCGCAGACAATAAAGGCGATATCTGCCGATTTTCCGGCAGCAATCGCTTCAGCGCCCATTGCTAGGGCTGCATGCAAAATTGCACCCGTTGAAATTCCGGCGAAAATTCCTTCTACTTCTAATAGATCACGTACTCGTCGAACTGAATCTTCAGCACCTACTGAAAAACGTCTAGTTAAAACAGATGCGTCGTAAAGTTCAGGTACAAAACCTTCATCGATATTACGTAGCCCGTAAACAACTTCGCCGTAACGTGGCTCGGCTGCAACAATTGCAATGTCGGGATTCTGTTCGCGCAAATATTTTCCAGCACCCATCAAAGTTCCAGTGGTTCCAAGGCCAGCAACAAAATGTGTAACCGTTGGTAGATCGTTCCAAATTTCTGGGCCGGTTCCGCGATAGTGCGCTTCGGTATTTGCCGGGTTGCCATATTGATATAGAAAAACCCATTCTGGATTTTGCGCAGCTAATTCTTTGGCAACACGCACTGCCTCATTTGAGCCACCTGCGGCAGGGGAAGAAATAATTTTTGCGCCCCACATTTCAAGCAGCTGCCTGCGTTCCGGGCTAGTGTTTTCGGGCATTACACAAATTAATTTATAACCGCGAACTTTTGCCGCCATCGCTAATGAAATTCCCGTGTTACCACTTGTAGGTTCCAGAATTGTGGCACCAGGTTTTAACAAACCATCTCGTTCAGCGGCATCGATCATGGAAATAGCTGTGCGATCTTTAATTGAACCAGTTGGGTTTCGATCTTCCATCTTCGCCCATAGCCGCACATTTGGTGCAGGTGAAAGGCGGGGCAAACCAATTAGCGGAGTGTGCCCGACTGAATCTTCGAGCGAATCAAAGCGAGCCATTATTAGCCACCAGCGACAGCAGGCAAGATGGTGATTGAGTCACCGCTCTTTAGTTGCGCAGTTAATGAACCAATGAATCGAACATCTTCATCGTTTACATAAATATTAATAAAGCGGCGTAGTGCGCCATTTTCAAGTAGGCGATCAGCTAGCCCAGGATATTGAGCGTCAAGGTCTGTAATAACCGCTGCTAAATCAGCACCTGTTGCTGAGACCAACTTCTGCTCTTTAGTAAAAGGGCGAAGAATGGTTGGGATACGGACTTCAACAGTTGCGCTCATGTCTTAATTCTCTCTGGTTATGGTTGTTGATACAAATTGAATTTGGATAAAACTATTTAGTGCAGGTTAATTGGATCTTTAAAGAATAAATTCGACTGGTTCTTCGGTAACTACGCCATCAATTATTCGATAAGAACGAAATTCAGTTGCAGGTGCAATCTCTTCGCGAGTAGAGACCAATACATAATGCGCACCTGGTTCTCCCGCATAAGAGATATCTGTGCGCGATGGATACGCTTCGGTCTCGGTATGGGAATGGTAAATAACAATAATTTCTTCATCGTTGTCATCAACTTCGCGATATAGCGCTAACAAATCTTTCGGATCGAATTCGTAAAAAGTTGGCGACGCCGCTGCATTAAACATCGGCTTAAGGCGCTCAGCAATTCCGTTACGACCGATGATTACGCCGCATGCTTCATTTGGATATTCGGCCCGGGCTTGAGCCAAAATTGCATCGGCCATAGCTTGCGGAATTCGCAATTTGGTCGCAGCTGACATATGTCCGTTTTTGTCCTTTTTTGATAGTAACTCAGGCAGCTAAAAGACTAGTGATAACCCGCTGGCATCGCCCTTTTTCCAGCGAGAATCAGTCTACCTGCCGAGAAATATTTAAAAAAGTTGCGAATTAGTCGCATCTATTCTTGCGAAAACCCTAAATCAAGCGGACCATTTACCTTGGTTCGAATAAAACTTCGGCTGCCAGACGAGACTTTCATATGATTTCTCGTAAGGCTCCTGGGTACGTATTCGAACGCCAGCCTCGCCCGAGGTCTGGTTTTACAAAGCCCCACGGAGGCTTAATTAGATGATTAATCTAGACTCAAACCAATGGAACCTCGTTTATAACGTATTTTCATTCGGTTTAATCTCAATGCTCGCATGCACCGTGTACACGCTTGTGTCACAAGCTCGAGTATTGCCTAAGTACCGCAACGCACTTGTAATGTCATCAATGGTTACATTCATTGCTGGCTACCACTACTGGCGTATCTTCAACTCATTCGATCATGCATCAACCGGAATGGCCGTTAAGGTTTCTGGCGATCAAGGTGCTTTCAATGAGGCATACCGTTATGTTGACTGGCTACTAACTGTTCCTCTACTTCTAGTTGAAGTTATTGCAGTGCTTGCACTTGCAAAGGAAGTTTCAAAGTCACTCATCACTCGTTTGGTTCCAGCTTCAGCTGCAATGATCGCACTTGGTTACCCAGGTGAAATCTCAAACGACCAGAACACACAGATTCTTTACGGTGTTCTATCAACACTTCCATTCCTATACATCCTTTACGT
>CAIXTG010000133.1 GCA_903922325.1 uncultured Actinomycetes bacterium | reverse complement strand
TTGCTTTGGTTGCACTTGTTAATCGCACTGGCCAATTAATGGCGTAGGCAATTGGCCCTTTCATATTCGGCGGGCTTAGCTGAGCCAAAGTTGAACCATCTATGTATTCGACCATTGAATGCACAATCGATTGCGGATGAATCACTGCTTCGATTTGGCGATATGGCATATCAAATAAGTAATGTGCTTCAATAATTTCAAGTGACTTATTCATCAACGTAGCTGAGTTAATTGTTACAACTTGTCCCATGGCCCAAGTTGGATGTGCAAGCGCGTCGGCAATTGTGACCTCGCTTAAATCGCGGCGATTTCTAAATGGCCCGCCACTTGCAGTTAGAACTAACTTGGCAATTTCGGACTTCTTGCCCGCCATGGCGCTCTGCCAAATCGCACTGTGCTCAGAATCCACTGGAATCAATTGGTTTTCCGCAGCTTTAGACATTACTAATTCACCGGCAGCAACTAAAGATTCTTTATTTGCGAGCGCCAATTTGTTGCCAACTTCAAGGGCGGCAAGCGTTGGCCCTAAGCCAATCGAACCGGTGATGCCGTTAAGCACTACTTCGCAAGTAATTGCGGCAATTTCACTGGTCGCATTTGGGCCATCAATTACCGTTACGCCAGGCAGTGATTCGCGAATTACTTCAGCGTTTGTAACCACGCCAATTACTTGCACTTTAAAGGTGCGGGCTTGCTCAATTATTGCTGCTGGATTACTGCCGTAAGCGCTGATTGCAACTACGTTAAAAACACCAGGGTTTGCCGCAACTATTTCAAGTGCTTGCACACCAATCGACCCGGTTGAGCCAAGAATTACTAAATCGCGCATTTATTATCGATCAAGCAGATTCTGAGTTGGTGAATAAGGCGTGCCGTTGCGACGCTTAGCAATTGCACTAAGTGCTTCGAGAACTACTCGGTTAGCCAAGATTGCTGTGATGTCGGCGCTATCAAATGCTGGCGCGACCTCAACCACATCGATTCCAACAATTGGTAGCTCTAAACAAATTCGGCGCACTGCTTCAAGTAATTCGCGACTAGTCATGCCACCTGGCTCAGGGGTGCCGGTGCCTGGCGCCATGCCTGGATCAACTACATCGATATCAACCGATAAGAAAACGCCATCGCATTGGTTAGTAAGAGTTGCAAAAGATTCATCAAGTACCGGGCCTAGGCCACGATGATGAATCTCAGTCATTTCGTAACTGCGCATACCTTGATCGCGCATCCAATTCAAAGTTTCGTTATCTGGCCAATAACCACGCAAACCTAATTGCAAGAAGCGATCGCCACGTACAAAGCCGCCATCGATTAATCTGCGCATTGGGGTGCCATGACCAACGAGGGCACCCATTTGATCTGCGCCAGTATCGGCATGTGCATCAAAGTGAATCATCGAAATTTTGCCAAGCCCACGATGCTTGGCAATACCGGCAACATCGGCAGATGCAATTGAATGATCGCCACCAAGAATTACTGGAATTATGCCAGCACGAGAAATTTGCTCAGTTGCATTCGCTAGAACTTCAAGGGATGCAACTAGGTCTCCACCCGGCATTAATAAATCACCAGCGTCGTAAACTTTTAAATCTTTCAGGCCATCAGTACGTAGAGCTAGATGCGGACGTTCGCCATCGTGCGGTAAATAATCGCCCCCGCGAATTGCTTGCGGGCCAAACTTGGCACCTGAGCGATGTGATGTCCCGGAATCAATTGGAGCGCCGAGAATAATTACATCGGCATCGGCATAACTAGCTGGCACCTCAAGATCACAGGCTGGAATGCCTAAGAAGGTAAAGCTGGGGCCGTACAGATTGCCGTGATTGGTCATGCGCTCACTTTACGCTTACGACCCACAATCTGCCCAGTTATCACGATTGCCAGCGCTAAGAAAAACATCGCCGAACCAATTACGTTGGCCTGTGCCGGAATACCACGCGCTGCCGAGGCATAAACAAACTCCGGGAATGTTTTTAACGTACCCGAGTTGAAGTTGGTGATGATGTAATCATCAAAAGATAAGCTAAATGCCAACAACGCAGCAGCAGCAATTCCAGGTGCTACTAACGGCAGAGTGACCCGGCGGAAAGTTTCGCGTTCGTTGGCATAAAGATCCATCGCCGCTTGCTCAAGGCGCGGATCTAAGCTGGCTATTCGCGCTTTCACCGTGACCACCACGAATGAAACACAGAAAACCACATGTGCAATTACGGTTGGCCAGAAGCCAGGGTTAATTTTAAATACTAAGAAAAGTGAGAGTAGCGAAGCGCCTAGAACAATTTCGGGAGTTGCCATTGGCAAGAAAATCATTAAGTTAGAAGTTGAGCGACCCTTAAAGCTATAGCGACCGATTGCAAAAGCAATCATGGTGCCCAGAATTGTCGAAAATAAAGTGGCTAAGAAACCAATCTTGATTGAGTTAACTAGCGCGGTACAAACTTCAGGTGCACCACATGGGTTCTGCCAGTTACCGAAAGTAAAACCTTTCCAAATCAAGTTGCTCTTGCCTGAATCATTAAAGGAGAAGGCAAATGTGTAGGCAACTGGAATAAAGAGATAGGTGAAAGCAAAGACGGCATAGATCCGAATTAAGTTACGGCCAATCCAGCGCGAAATACGAGCGCCAGTTGGAATGTGAGGAATCGTGGCATCTTTAACTTTGTGGCTCATACCAACTCCTCGGTACCGGCTTTGCGCACATAGACAGTTACCAGTATCAAAATAACGATCATCAGCGTAAATGAAAGAGCAGCAGCCGTCGGGTAGTCAACAATTTTAAGATAACGCGACTCAATCACGTTACCGATCATCTTGGTATTTGGGCTACCCAAGATTGCCGCGTTTACATAGTCGCCGGCTGCTGGGATAAAAGTAAGCAACGTACCTGCGACTACACCTGGCATTGAGAGCGGCAAAGTAACTCTGCGGAATGTCGTAAAGCCATTGGCATATAGATCGCCGGAGGCCTCAAGTGTGCGTGGATCAATGCGATCGATTGAGGCATAAAGTGGCAACGTCATGAACGGCAGGAAGTTATAGGTCATACCCATAACAACTGCAAAGGAAGTCGAAGTCAGTGTTGTGCTATCGCTAATGATGCCAATAGTTCGAAGCGTTGGAACTACAAAGCCTTCTTCGCCGAGTATCTGTTTCCAGGCCACGGTGCGAAGTAAAAAGGAGGTAAAGAACGGTGCGATCACAAGAATCAACATAAAGTTCTTTAGCTTGCCGCCTTTAAGTGCGATGGCATATGCCAGCGGATAGGCAATTGCTAGCGCTAAAAGAGTTGCGATAGTCGCGTAAACAAAGGAGCGACCGAATTGCTCTTTATTTTCCAAGAAGGCATCAAGGTAATTTGAAAAACGCAGCGTCTGCTCAAATTCACCGGTATCTCCCCCGCCAACTGGTGTCTGAGTTGAAGTTTGAGCCAGATTAATAATCGGCAAAATAAAGAAAGTAAAGAGAAACGCAACACCCGGCAAGAGTAAAAGGTAAGGAGTACTGATCTTGCGCATTGCTTTTTTTTACTCTTCGTCTAGTTCTTCAGGGTTAACTTCAGAACCAGCAGTTGCATCTTCATCGCCACGAAGTCCGAAAGTGAAAATTGGCTCCCAAGAGATATTTACTTCTTCGTCCTTGCTAAATGGCGCAACACCGTCGTCGTTTTGCTCGAAGACCATTAGTTCTTGTCCCCATGGCATTTCAACTTGATACTGAGTTGATACACCGATGTAGGAAACATCTTCAATGTGTCCACCGGTTAAAATATTTCCCGAAGTTGGCGTGCCTAAACGAGAGATACGGAATTTCTCAGGGCGAATACCAGCATAAATTGAGTTATCAACGGCATGCGAGCGGTTCTTCTGCAGCGAAATTTTCTGGCCGAAAACATCGACAATGTGTGAATCGCCATCGTTGCCGCTAATGGTGCCCTTAATTAGGTTTGATTGACCTAAGAAGTTAGCAACAAAGGCAGTCTTTGGGTTGTCATACAGATCAGCTGGTGAGCCCATTTGCTCGATCTGACCCTCATTCATAACCGCGATCGTGTCAGCCATGGTCATGGCTTCTTCTTGATCGTGTGTTACGTGCACGAAAGTTAAACCAACTTCTTTTTGAATCCACTTAAGTTCAATCTGCATCTGGCGACGAAGCTTTAGATCAAGTGCGCCAAGAGGTTCATCGAGCAATAACAGAGCCGGGCGGTTAACAATTGCGCGAGCAAGAGCAATACGTTGCTGTTGACCGCCAGATAACTGCGTTGGCTTGCGTTGCGCTAAGTGCGGCAATTCAACTAGATCAAGAACTTTAGTTACAGCCGCATCAACATCTTTGATTCCGCGACGGCGCAAACCGAATGCGATATTTTCAAAGATAGTTAAATGTGGAAATAGTGCGTAGTTCTGGAAAACCGTATTGATTGGGCGCTGGTACGGCTTAGTTGTGGTGATATCAGTGGTGCCCAAGTGAATGCTTCCAACAGTTGGCTCTTCTAACCCTGCGATCATTCGCAGGGTTGTAGTTTTGCCACAACCTGATGGCCCGAGCAGCGCGAAGAACGATCCTTCGGGAATTACTAACGAAAGATCATCGACGGCAGTGAAATCGCCATAACTCTTCGTAAGTCGAGTTAAGCGCAGGTCACCTTTAGCTGAAATAGATTCCTTGGTCACCTAATTGCCTTAGTTGCCTTGCGCTTGTTGGAACGCTTCGGCCCAAGCTGATTCTTCAGCTGGAGTAAGTGAGCGGAAAACATTTAGCTTTGCAGACATCGCATCATCAGGGAAGATGTAAGAACTATTTGCAAGTTCTGGTGCGATCTTTTCCATCTCTGCTTGAGCGCCCTTGACTGGGCAAACATAATTTACATATGCCGCTACTTCAGCTGCTACTGCTGGCTCGTAGTAGTAGTTAATTAGCTTTTCAGCGCTAGCTTTTGCTTCGGCGCCTACTGGGGTTGGGATAATGAAGTTATCACCTGAAATAGTTCCGCCTGATTCTGGAATCGCGAAATCAAACTTGCCTTCGTTTTCAGAAGCCAAGATAAACATGTCACCAGACCAGCCAATTACAGCAGTGGCATCGCCTGAAGTTAGATCTTCAGCGTATTCGTTGCCCTTTACGCCGCGAATCCAACCATCGGAAATCTTGCCGGCCATGAAATCAACGGCATTCATGAATTGATCTTCAGTAACGCTCTGTAGATCAACACCTTGGGAAAGCAGAATGATTCCGATGGTGTCGCGCATTTCTGAAAGAACAACGATCTTGCCCTTGTTCTGTGGTGCGAATAAATCGTCAATCGTGCGAACACCCTTTGGATTTGTCTTGGTGTTCCAACCAAAACCACCCATGATGCCTTGCCAGGTAAGAGTTGATTCGCGCTTTGGATCAAATGAAGGCGATGAAAGTGAATCAAGAATATTCACTTTGTTTGGAATATTTGCGGTGTCGTACTTCTGCGCATAACCCAATCGAATCCAACGAGCTGCCATCCAGTCAGTTGGAGTTACTAAGTCATAACCAATATCTTCATTGAGTTTTAATTGCGCTTGTACTTTGCCGTAGAACTCATCGTTATCGTTGTAATCTTCAAAGTACTTTGTCGCGATTCCGCTTTCGGCGCTAAATGCTTCAAGTGTTGGATACTTCTTGGTGTCTTCGTCGTAATCTAAATACAACGGCCAGTTACCCCAACGAATTGTGTTGGCATCTCCGCCACCTGCGCTATCGGAACCACCGGACCCACATGCTGCTAATAAACCGGCCGCACCAACTGCGCCAGTACCTGCGATTAGTCCACGTCGAGTAACTTGCGAATTAATTATCGCGCGAGCCTCGGGTGAGAGATCCTTTTTAGAAACCTTCTTAGACATTTTTTGCTCCTTCGCAGGTCGTGCAAGTTTGGGGTTATCAGGCCTTCTTCTTGTTAGTGGTGGACGGTTGGTTCAACGAGCGTAATTATGGACTATTACGCCCCGAGATTCGACATTACGTGCTTAATTCGAGTGTAATCTTCAAAACCGTAACTAGATAGGTCTTTGCCATAGCCAGATCGCTTAAATCCACCATGAGGCATTTCGGCCACGATCGGAATATGGGTATTGATCCAGACGCAGCCGAAATCGAAGGCGCGAGATAGACGCATTGCGCGGCCATGATCCTTGGTCCAGATGCTTGAAGCCAGGCCGTAATCAACGCCGTTGGCGAGGGAAATCGCCTCTTCTTCAGTAGCGAATTTCTGGATAGTTATGACCGGCCCGAAAATTTCGTTCTGGATCATCTCGTCATCTTGCTTGAGATCGGCAATCACAGTTGGGGCGAAGAAGTAGCCCGGTTGTTCTAGTTGTTTTCCGCCGGCCACAATCTTGGCATGGGCAGGAGTGCGATCAACAAAGCCCTTTACGCGAGCTAGCTGGTTGGCGTTATTTAGCGGGCCAACTAGCGCATCGCTTTCAGGCATACCGACGGCAATGTTATTGGTCGCTTGATCTGCCAACTTGGCAACCATTGCGTCATAGACACCAGCTTGAACTAAAACGCGGGTAGCGGCTGTGCAATCTTGACCAGAGTTAAAGAAGCCAGCTACTGCTATTCCTTCAGCTGCTGAATCGAGATCGGCATCATCGAAAACTACTACCGGAGCTTTGCCACCGAGTTCGAGGTGCACGCGCTTTAACTGCGATGAAGCAGCTGCTGCAACTTCAGTGCCTGCGCGTACTGAACCAGTAATTGAAACCATGACCGGAGTTGTGTGATCAACTAGTAATTTTCCGGTTTCACGTTCACCGCAAATTACATTGAATACACCGGCAGGTAAGAATTCACTCATTACTTGTGCCATAAATAAAGTTGAAGCTGGAGTTGTATCACTTGGTTTTAACACCACAGTGTTTCCGGCCGCAATAGCAGGTGCCCATTTCCAAACTGCCATCATCATTGGATAGTTCCACGGAGTTACTTGTGCGCAAACACCAATTGGCTCGCGCCGAATGTATGAAGTCATGCCTCGCATGTATTCGCCAGCAGACTTACCTTCGAGATTTCGTGCAGCGCCGGCAAAGAAACGAATTTGATCAATCATCGGCGGAACTTCTTCAGAGGCAGTTATTGCAATTGGTTTACCTGTGTTGCGGCATTCAATTGCAATAATTTCATCAGCGCGAGATTCCAGCGCATCAGCAATTTTCAGCAGAGCACGTTGACGCTCTGACGGCGTTGAGTCACGCCACAATACAAAAGCATCAGACGCGGCTTTCATAGCTGCATCGACATCGGCAGCATTTGATTTAGGTGCAGTCGCATAGACCTCACCAGTTGCCGGATTAATTAATTGGGTGACCTCGCCAGATGAACTAGGTACTGATTTGCCGTTGATAAAATTCTGTAGTTGTTCCATGCGGCCTAGCCTACGACTTTTGCCTTTTATTTGGCTAGTTCGGCAGCGGCTAATTGGCCGCAGGCCCCGTCGATTTCGCGGCCGCGAGTATCGCGCACCGTTGTTGGAACACCATAACTTTCTAGGACTCGCACAAACTCGAGTTCATCCTCGTGGCGCGACGCAGTCCATTTCGAACCAGGGGTTGGGTTTAACGGAATTAAATTTACGTGGGCGTTACGGTTCTTTAGCAGACGGCCTAAAAGATCTGCGCGCCAAGCTTGGTCGTTAATATCGCGAATTAGCGCGTATTCAATCGAATAGCGACGCCCAGTCTTCTTTTCGTAATCATCGGCTGCAGCCAAAACTTCGCGCACTTTATAGCGCGAGTTAATCGGTACTAAGGAATCTCGCAGTTCATCATCAGGGGTGTGTAGCGAAATTGCTAACGTCACATTTAAATCTTCGGCCATTAACTTTTCAATTCCGTTAACTAAGCCAACGGTTGAAACAGTTACCGAGCGAGCACTTATACCCAACCCATTTGGATTTTCATCGGTTATATTTCGAAGCGTGCGCGAGACTGCGTTGTAGTTAGCAAGTGGTTCACCCATGCCCATGAAAACAATATTTGAAAGTCGAGTTGGGCCACCAGGTAG
>CAIXTG010000132.1 GCA_903922325.1 uncultured Actinomycetes bacterium | reverse complement strand
CGAGATTTGTCATTTGAGACAACAGTCCAGTTGTCCTTTAGGACTTTAGTCTTATGAGTGCCGCGAGTGATCATTGGTTCGATTGCTAGCGCCA
Source organism: uncultured Actinomycetes bacterium (assembly GCA_903922325.1). Lineage (GTDB taxonomy): Bacteria > Actinomycetota > Actinomycetes > Nanopelagicales > Nanopelagicaceae > Planktophila. The sequence goes on along the minus strand of CAIXTG010000132.1, from coordinate 1,890 downwards.
TGCCTACGACAATTTCAGGGCCAAACCCACGTTTGCCAAAATTTAGAACGTGAGGCGCTTGATGCATCTCGGTACCAATTCCATGGCCGCCGTACTCTTGCAAAATGCCGTACTTACCTTGGGCATCGGTGTAACTCTCAATGGCATGTCCAATATCTGAAAGTTTGGCACCAAGGTGACCGGCTGCAATTCCACGCCACATTGATTCTTCGCAGACATCCATCATTTTTTGATCAGCTGGGTCAACGTTTCCAACACCAACTGAGAATGCGGCATCGCCATGCCAGCCATCAATTATCGCACCACAATCGATTGAAACAACATCGCCATCTTCAATAACTCGATCACCCGGAATGCCATGCACAATCTCATCATTAATCGAGATACAAATGGTGGCCGGGAAACCGTGATAACCCTTGAAATTTGAAGTGCCGCCACCACGTTTAATGTTTGCCGCGGCAATTGCATCTAGCGCATCAGTGCGCATGCCAACTTTGATCGAATTTTTTAGTAGCGACAGAGTTTCACCGACTAATAAACCGGCACGGCGCATCACCTTTAATTCATCAAGTGACTTTAGTTGGATATCCACGACAGTAATTATTAACTAATGCGGCTAAGTGCGGTGGTGGCTCGCTCAGTGATTTCAGAGACAGCGCCAGTTGCACTAATTGTTATGAGTAAACCTTCGCCGCGATAGAAAGAAATGATTGGTGCAGTTTGCTCGTTATAGACCTCGAGGCGACGAGCAATAACTTCGGCCTTGTCATCTTCGCGCTGGTATAGCTCTCCCCCACAGGCAGCACATGCTTGCGCAGTTGCTGGTGATGGTGCTCCGCAGCCACGGCAAGTTAATCGGCTAGAAAGACGCTCAATAATTTCCGAATCAGCAATATTTAATTCCAGAACCGCATCTAGTGGGCGCTTCTGTTCAGCCAGAATTGCGCGAAGAACTTCAGCCTGCACAACATTGCGCGGGAAACCATCAAGTAAAAACCCATTAGCAACATCGTCGTGAGTTAAACGATCTTTAACCATCGCATTAGTTACTGAATCTGGCACGAGTTCGCCACGATCCATAAAACTCTTTGCTTCTTGGCCAAGTGGTGTGCCGGCTTTTAAATTGGCACGGAAAATATCGCCGGTGGAGATATGCGGAATTGAATAGTGCTCGGCTAAGAAAACTGCTTGTGTTCCTTTACCAGCACCTGGTGGGCCTACCAGGACTAAACGCATTACTTAAGGAATCCCTCATATGAACGCTGTTGCAATTGGCTTTCGATCTGCTTAGCAGTATCAAGACCAACACCAACGACGATCAGAATTGCAGTTCCGCCGAATGGGAAGTTCTGGTTTGCTCCGAATAAGACAAGAGCAAGAATAGGAATTACTGCAACGAGTGCTAAGTAAAGTGAACCTGGAGCTGTAATGCGTGAAAGTACATACTGCAGATATTCAGCAGTTGGACGTCCGGCACGAATACCAGGAATAAAGCCACCGTACTTCTTCATATTGTCAGCTACTTCTTCTGGATTGAAAGTAATTGCAACATAGAAATAAGTGAAGAAAATAATTAGAAGCGCGTAAGAAAGGATGTAGATCGGATGATCGCCCTTTACGAAGTTACGGCCAATCCATACTGCCCATGCTGCTTGGCTATTTGTGAAGTTAGCAATCAGTGAAGGAATATAGAGAAGAGATGAAGCGAAAATTACTGGGATAACGCCAGCTTGGTTTACCTTAATTGGAATATATGTGCTGGTTCCGCCGTAGCTTTGGCGTCCAACCATGCGCTTTGCATACTGAACCGGAATACGTCGCTGTGCCTGCTCGACGAATACAACGGCTGCAATGATAAGAACTCCAACTGCGATTACGAAGAGAGATCGG
>CAIXTG010000131.1 GCA_903922325.1 uncultured Actinomycetes bacterium | reverse complement strand
TTAAAGAGTGATCCACCATTAGATGGCCCGTTATCTGAAGCCGAACTTTTTGCTCAAGTCGGAAACACAATCACTGCTAAAGGTCTTGGCGGGAAAGAAGCACTAGATGTTTTTACTTCAGTATTAGCAAAGGCGTGCATCTCGACAGATCACCCACGCAATTTAGCTTTTATTCCATCGGCACCAAGTGAATATGCCAACCTCTTTGATTTAGTAGTTGGCGCCAGCGCTTTATATGGCGGCTCATGGCAAGAAGGTGCCGGCGCAGTTTTTGCTGAGAATCAAGCGCTGCGTTGGATTGCTGATTTAGCAGGCTTGCCGCAAAGCTCTGGTGGTGTTTTTGTGCAAGGCGGCACCGTTGGAAATCTTTCTGCGCTAGTTGTAGCACGCGCACAAGCCCGTAAACACTTTCCAGATACCACGCGCTGGGTAATTGCATGTAGCGAACAAGCACATTCATCTATCGCATCAGCCGCGCAAGTCATGGATGTCGATGTTTTAAAGATTGCAGTTGATGAAAACGGTAAGTTACAAGGTGAAACGGTTGCTAAAGAAATAGATGCGCTGCACCGACAAAGTGGCCGTCGCGTATTTGCGGTAGTTGCTACAGCTGGCACCACGAATTTAGGCATAATTGATGATCTAGCTGGCATCGGCGCAGCTGCAAAAGCTCGTGAGATTTGGTTTCATGTCGATGGCGCTTATGGATTAGCAGCTTTGTGTGCGCCATCAGTTAGATCAAAGTTCAACGGCATAGAAAAAGCAGATTCGTTAATTGTTGATCCACATAAATGGTTGTTTGCACCATACGATGCGTGCGCATTGATTTATCGCACTCCTGAATTAGCACGCGAAGTTCATACCCAACATGCTTCATACCTTGATACTTTGCATGATGGAAATTGGAATCCATCGGACTACGCAATTCAGTTAACGCGCCGAACTCGTGGTTTGCCTTTTTGGTTTTCACTTGCAGCTTACGGAACTAATGCTTACTCCGAAGCGATGGAAAAATCACTTGAAGTTGCGAAATATGCTGCACAAAAAGTTAGCGAACATCCAAATTTGAAATTACTTTGCGAACCAGAACTTTCAATTGTGGCATTTACTCGCACCGGTTGGAATGCATCGGATTATCAAAAGTGGAGTGATGAGCTTTTAACTGATCAAGTTGGTTTTATTCCACCGTCTTCTCATGACGGCCAGCCGATATTGCGATTTGCCATAGTCAACCCGTGGACAAAGTTCAGCGATATTGATCTGATTTTGCAGCGGTTATAAATCACTTGAAGTTCCCACACTTTTACGCATGTGTTAAGTAAGATTGCCCTCATGTCCGCACAAGAACAGCTCTCGGTCTCGGTAAATCTGACCGATCTTGAAATGGCGATCCTCGAATTCGAACGAAATTGGTGGCGTTATGCCGGCGCCAAAGAGTCCTCAATTAAGGAACTCTTCGATATGGATGCGCCTAAGTATTACCGCCTACTAAATGATTTGATCGACCGCGAAGATGCTTTGGCTGCCTCGCCGATGCTGGTTAAGCGCCTGCGCCGCCTTCGAGAGGCCCGCACACAGGCTCGTTCAGCCCGCTAAACCCGCTCCAAGCACCGCTCGAGCTCTTAAATCAACCCACTTTCCAGCCCTGGCCTCGTTTTGCGCGGGCGAAATAATCTGCGTAGATTTGGCGTTAGCACTCGAGGGGTGTGAGTGATAAAACGCCCCAGTTATCCAAAGTTAAACAAATGATTAATGAGCACGAAGGAGCAAGACCATGGCCAAGCAGATTGCCTTTAACGAAGAAGCCCGTCGCGGGCTAGAGCGCGGAATGAACGTGCTCGCCGATGGGGTAAAAGTAACGCTCGGACCTCGCGGACGTAACGTTGTCCTCGAAAAGAAGTGGGGCGCCCCAACAATTACCAACGATGGTGTTTCCATCGCTAAAGAGATCGAACTAGATGATCCCTGGGAAAAGATTGGCGCCGAATTAGTTAAGGAAGTTGCTAAGAAGACTGACGATGTTGCCGGCGACGGAACCACAACAGCGACCGTGCTTGCTCAAGCACTTGTTCGCGAAGGCCTACGTAACGTTGCAGCTGGTTCAAATCCAATGGCGCTAAAGCGCGGTATCGAAAAGGCAGTCGATGCAATCGTTGCCGAACTTCTTTCAATGGCAAAGAGCGTTGATTCAAAGGAACAGATTGCAGCCACTGCATCAATTTCTGCAGCTGACACCACCATCGGTGAAATGATCGCCGAAGCGATGGACAAGGTCGGCAAAGAAGGCGTAATCACAGTTGAAGAATCAAATACTTTTGGTCTTGAGCTAGAACTAACCGAAGGTATGCGTTTCGACAAGGGTTACATTTCACCTTATTTCGTAACTGATCAAGATCGCATGGAAGTTGTTCTAGAAGATGCTTATGTTCTTCTAGTTAACTCAAAGATTTCAAACATTAAAGACTTGCTACCAGTTCTAGAAAAGGTAATGCAGTCAGGTAAGCCACTTGCGATCATCGCTGAAGATGTTGAAGGCGAAGCACTTGCGACACTTGTAGTAAATAAGATTCGCGGAATTTTCCGTGCTGCTGCAGTAAAGGCGCCAGGTTTTGGTGATCGTCGCAAGGCGATGTTGCAAGATATTGCGATCCTTACCGGTGCAACAGTTATCTCAGAAGAAGTTGGTCTAAAGCTTGATCAAGCTGGTCTAGAACTTCTTGGAAAAGCTCGCAAAGTAGTTATCAGCAAGGAAGAAACCACCATCGTTGAAGGTGGCGGAGACGCTGATCAGATCAAGGGCCGCGTAAATCAAATTCGCGCCGAGATCGAAAAGAGCGATTCAGATTACGATCGTGAAAAACTACAAGAGCGTCTAGCTAAATTAGCTGGTGGCGTTGCTGTAATTAAGGCAGGCGCAGCTACTGAAGTTGAACTCAAAGAGCGCAAGCACCGCATCGAAGATGCCGTTCGTAACGCAAAAGCGGCAGTTGAAGAAGGCATCGTTGCCGGTGGTGGCGTGGCACTCCTTCAGGCTGGACATGCAGTTTTCGCAAAGCTAAAGCTTGAAGGCGACGAAGCAACTGGTGCCAAGATTGTTGAGCTATCAATCGAAGCTCCACTTAAGCAGATCGCAGTTAATGCCGGTCTTGAAGGTGGCGTAATCGTTGAGAAAGTTCGTCACTTAACGCCCGGTCATGGCTTAAATGCAGCAACTGGAGAATATGTAGACATGATCAAAGCTGGCATCATTGATCCAGCTAAGGTAACTCGTTCTGCACTTCAAAATGCGGCATCAATTGCAGCACTATTCATTACAACTGAAGCAGTGATCACAGATAAGCCAGAGAAGAATCCAGCGCCGGTACAGCAAGGCGGCGGAGATATGGACTTCTAAAGTAATTAATTAAGCCTGAATAAGCAGTCGCGCCGCTCTCGATTACCTTGAGAGCGGCGTTCTGCTTTACTCTTAACCCATGAGTAAATGGGATGCCCGCGAATTAGCACTCGCTGCCGCAATTGAAGATGCCGGTGATGCCAAGTTAGTTGGCGATTTTGTAACAGTTGATTTCGATGATGAAGATCGAATTGCAACTTATTTATTCGAAGCGAATTTAACTGGATATCGCGGA
>CAIXTG010000130.1 GCA_903922325.1 uncultured Actinomycetes bacterium | reverse complement strand
CGGTGCTGCCGGGGCCGCATCTGGTGCATTAGCTGGCGAAAAAAGCGCTGCCGTGGCTCTGCCAACAACTTCAATTGAGCAAGTTGCCGCAGTTGCTGAAGGTATGACTTTAGGTGCATATGCATTCGATGAATTCCGCGGATCTTCTAAAGCCGACCGCAAAGCGCCATTAGCTGGCGCAACTGTTCATACCAAGATGGCAACTTCAGCAGAAGCCAAAACTGCCGTTAAGCGAGCTGTGCTGATTGGTGAATATACAAAACTAATTCGTGACTTGATTAATACTCCCCCAAGTCACTTGACGCCAGATTCATTTAGCAAACAATTTGCCGCAGCTGTAAAGAAACTCGGTGGTTCTGCCGCGCATCTCAAAGTTACTATTTTAAATGAGAAGCAATTGCGCGATGGTGGTTACGGTGGCATCTCGGGTGTTGGTCAAGGTTCGGCCAACCCACCACGTTTATTGCACATTGCTTATAACCCGCCAAAAGCTAAGAAGAAATTGGCATTTATTGGTAAGGGAATTACTTTTGACACCGGCGGTTATGCGCTAAAGCCAGCTGCCGGCATGGAAGCTATGAAATCAGATATGAGTGGTGCGGCGGCAGTTAGCGCAGCGATTTTGGCAATAGCCGAACTTAAGTTGCCAATCGCAATTGATGCGTGGGCGGCAATGGCAGAGAATATGATTTCTGATAACGCTACGCGACCAAGTGATATTCACACTATGTACGGCGGCAAAACCATTGAAGTTTTAAATCCAGATGCTGAAGGTCGATTAGTTATGGCTGATGCGCTAGTTAAAGCACAAGAATCTAAAATGAAATTAGATGGCATCATCGATGTGGCCACTCTTACTGGTGCACAAGTAGTTGCTCTCGGAACTCGCACTAGTGCGGTTATGACAAATAACGAAGAGTTCCGTGCGCAATTCTTAGTTGCCGCTGATCAAGCGGGCGAAGCTTTTTGGCCGATGCCACTGCCTGAGGAACTTCGCGCCTCACTTGATTCGACCGTGGCCGATATGGCCAATATTGGCGATCGCATGGGCGGCATGTTGGTAGCTGGCATATTCCTTAAAGAGTTCATCCCCGACGAGCTGCCTTGGCTGCACCTTGATATTGCTGGCCCTGCCTATAACGAGGCTAAGCCGCACGGATACACCCCGATTGGTGGAACCGGAATCGCATTTCGCTCGTTAATCCGTTTGGCCGAGATCACTAGCGAAAAATAGCCATCAGTTAGTTAGATCGCCCGAAGGCTGGCAAGATAGGGCTATAGATCGCTTATGGCTGAAAGGTTGACCGTGGCTCAATTCGACTTGGTAATTCTTGGTGGTGGCAGTGGTGGTTACGCCTGTGCCCTTCGCGCAGCTCAACTAGGTAAGAACGTTGCCTTAATCGAATCCGGAAAACTAGGCGGAACCTGTCTGCACCGCGGATGCATTCCTACCAAAGCCCTTTTGCATTCTGGCGAGATCGCCGACAGCGCGCGCGAGGCAAGTGCTTTCGGCGTCAATGCCCAATTCCTATCAATGGATATGGTCGCAGTTAATGCTTATAAAGATGGTGTGATTTCTAAACTGCACAAAGGACTACAAGGGCTGGTTAAGTCTCGCAACATTACCTTTGTTGAAGGTCACGGCCGTTTAGTTTCAAAAGATACTGTCGAAGTAAATGGTGAGCGCTACACCGGAACTAATGTTGTTTTAGCAACTGGCTCTTATGCCAAATCTTTACCTGGTCTTGAAATCGACGGAGTTCGAGTCATGACTTCAGATCATGCAACAAACCTGAGCTATGTTCCCAAGTCTGTCATCGTGCTCGGCGGCGGTGTAATTGGTTGCGAGTTCGCATCGGTCTGGAAATCATTTGGCGCTGAAGTAACCATCATTGAAGGTTTGTCGCACCTAGTTGCTCTAGAAGATGAATCAAGTAGCAAGCAATTAGAACGTGCCTATCGTAAGCGCGGCATTAACTTTGAACTCGGAGTTCGCTTTAAGTCTCATACTGTTACAGCAGATGGCGTAACAGTTGAACTCGAAGATGGCAAAACTTTCACAGCCGATGTACTTCTCGTGGCTGTTGGTCGTGGCCCAGTGTCAGCAAACCTTGGCTACGAAGAACAAGGCATCACCATGGATCGCGGCTATGTATTAGTTGATGACAAGTGCCGCACCAATGTTCCAGGCATCTGGGCAGTCGGTGACTTAATCCCGACTCTGCAATTAGCGCACGTCGGTTTTGGTGAAGGAATTTTAGTTGCCGAGGAAATCTGCGGATTAAACCCTCGTCCAATTAATTACGACGGTGTTCCACGGGTGACTTACTCTGAGCCAGAAGTGGCATCTGTTGGTTTAACGACTGCGCAAGCTAAAGAGCGTGG
>CAIXTG010000129.1 GCA_903922325.1 uncultured Actinomycetes bacterium | reverse complement strand
CGGAAGGTGCGGTCGGGGTTGGTGATGGCCTGACGCTTGGCCACTTCGCCGACGAGCACTTCGCCGGCCTTGCTGAAGGCGACCACCGACGGGGTGGTGCGGGCGCCTTCGGAGTTGGGGATGACCACCGGGTCGCCGGCTTCGAGCACGGCGACGACGGAGTTGGTGGTGCCAGTTGATCGCACTGAGTGGCACATGCCGCCCCAGACCGTAAATGCCTATTACAGCCCCCGCAGCAATGAAGTCGTATTCCCAGCCGGATTTTTGCAGTGGCCTTACTTCGACCTCAACGCCGATGCTGCAGTTAATTACGCAGGCATTGGTGCAACTATCGGCCACGAACTGGGTCACGGTTTTGACGATCAAGGATCAAAATATGATGGCGACGGAAATTTAAATGATTGGTGGCTAGATTCTGATCGCGCTGAATTTGAGAAGCGCACGAAGCAATTAATTGATCAATTTGATGCATTACATCCGTCAGATACCCCAGAAATGACCGTAAATGGCGCTCTAACGGTCGGAGAAAACATTGGCGACTTGGGCGGCCTTGCAATCGGTTATCTGGCTTATAAGTTGTCGCTAAAGGGCGAAGAAGCGCCGATTATTGATGGTCTAACCGGTGATCAACGATTCTTCATCGCTCATGCGATGGGTTGGCGCGAAAAAATGCGCCCTGAAACTCGTCGAGTCCGAATCACGGTTGACCCACATTCGCCCGAAGAATTCCGCTGCAACCAGATCATCAGCAATCTCGATACCTTCTATGAGGCCTTCGATGTTAAAAAAGGTGATGCTATGTGGCTTGATCGCGAGTCTCGAGTGAGCATCTGGTAATTAGCGCTGTTACCCTTTTGCCATAGAAATTAACCAAGCAAGGAGACATTATGAATAAGAAGTCATTAGCTGCTCTGTCAGTTGCGGCTCTAGTTGTGGCATCGCTATCTCTAACAGCATGCGGCAATAAAGCACCTAAAGAGCGCCCAGCATCTGAGGTTGCCGCAGTTGAAGAAGCCGAAGCAACTGCGACTATCGGTTTTGATTCTCCGCTTGATCTAGGTGGCGGTGTTTCCCTAACAGTTGCAACACCTGCGTCATTTACACCAACTATTTTTGCTTCAAACTACATCAAGGGCCAAGTTGCCAATGTGTTTAGTATGAACGTTACTAATGGCGGCACAGCAGATCTTGATCTTTCAACTCTGAGTTTGGTTGTGGAATCTGGTACAGCATTTTGTTCAGAAGTTCTAGATGGCGACAGTGGCATCAATGGTGCACCGCTTGAGTCACTAGCTGCAGGCGCTTCAACTTCCTTTAAGTATGGAGTTAGTTGCGACGCCAAGAAAGGCGCGCCGCTTAACTTGAAGATTACTTTCGGAAGCAATGTAATTGCCGTTGAAGGAACTCTGGCTTAAAAAATAAATTAATTAGAAAAGCCCCGGACCAATTGGTTCGGGGCTTTTCTATTGGTTAATTACTTACTTGCTGGCTCAGGGAAGTGACATGCAATCTTGTGCCCTGGCTGAATTTGCACAAGTTCTGGAACTTCAGTGCGGCACTTATCTTGCACTTTCCAGCAACGAGTATTAAATACGCAACCAGCAGGTGGATTAACTGGGCTTGGTAGATCGCCTTGCAAAATAATGCGTTCGCGTGCCCGACCGATTTTTGGATCAGGTACTGGAACAGCTGAAAGCAACGCCTTGGTATATGGGTGGCGTGGGTTTAAGAAGAGATCCTTCTTATCAGCATCTTCCATAACTTTGCCCAAGTACATAACAACTACACGATCTGAAATGTGCTGCACCACAGATAAATCGTGAGCCACGAAAAGGTAAGACAAGTTGAACTCTTCTTGGAGATCCTCAAGCAAGTTAACAACCTGGGCCTGAATCGATACATCGAGAGCTGATACTGGTTCATCGGCCACGATTAGTTTTGGCTTAAGTGCGATAGCGCGAGCAACTCCAATACGTTGACGCTGGCCACCTGAAAACTCGTGTGGGTAGCGGTTAATGTGCTCGGGGTTTAATCCCACACGCTTCATTAAACGTTGAATTTCTTCAACTTTGCCACCTTCAGGAGTAATTTTCTGAATATCAAAAGTATTACCGATCAGGGTGCCAACAGTTTGACGGGGATTAAGCGATGCAAACGGATCTTGAAAGATCATCTGCATCTGGGCACGGCGAGGTTTCATCTGTTTTGGCGTTAACTTGGTGATGTCTTCGCCATTAAATTCAATTGTGCCTGCAGTTGGTTCGTAAAGTTTTAGAACTGTGCG